>NZ_FNGR01000003.1:247705-519731 GCF_900103045.1 Ensifer sp. YR511 | reverse complement strand
GACTTGATGAGCTCGATGCAGGCGATTGCCGCCGCACCCGCACCGTTGCAGACGAGCTTCGTCGTCTTGAAGTCGCGGCCGGTCAAGGCCAGCGCGTTGATGAGGCCTGCTGCGGCGATGATCGCCGTGCCGTGCTGGTCGTCGTGGAACACCGGGATGTCCATGACCTCGCGCAGCTTCTGCTCGATGATGAAACAGTCCGGCGCCTTGATGTCTTCAAGATTGATGCCGCCGAGAGAGGGCCCGAGGAAACGCACGCAGTTGATGAACTCGTCGACGTTTTCGGTATCGACTTCAAGGTCGATGGAATCGACGTCGGCAAAGCGCTTGAACAGCACGGCCTTGCCTTCCATGACAGGCTTTGACGCAAGCGCGCCGAGGTTGCCGAGGCCGAGAATGGCCGTGCCGTTCGAGATCACGGCCACCATGTTGCCGCGCGTCGTGTAGTCATAGGCGGTGTTGGGGTCCTCGGCGATCGCCTTCACGGGGACTGCAACGCCCGGAGAATAGGCAAGCGACAGGTCGCGCTGGGTGGCCATCGCCTTGGTGGGAGAAATCTCCAGCTTTCCGGGACGACCCTGCGAGTGAAAATCGAGCGCTTCCTGCGCGGTGACGCTCGTCATGGTGCGATCGGTCTTGTCGGTGGCCGGCATGTTTCCTCAATCCTCCTGTGGGCGAGCCTTGCGGCGCGCCTCTTTATGGTTGTCGTCTATAATTCCTTGGCGATAGTGTGCCATCTCTTTTTTCGGGACAATCATGAATTTCGTGACAGACTATTCGACCCGCGCGGGGGAGGTTTTATCCGCAGCCGAATTGGCGAGCGAGGAAAGCCGTTCCACGGCGACGCCGATGATGGAACAGTTCATCGAGATCAAGGCGAACAACCCGGATTCGCTGCTGTTCTACCGCATGGGCGACTTCTACGAGCTGTTCTTCCAGGACGCGGTCGAAGCCTCGCGCGCGCTCGGCATCACGCTCACCAAGCGCGGCCAGCACATGGGTCAGGAAATTCCGATGTGTGGCGTGCCGGTACATGCGGCCGACGATTACCTGCAGAAACTGATCGGTCTCGGCTTTCGCGTCGCCGTCTGCGAGCAGGTGGAAGACCCGGCGGAAGCGAAGAAGCGCGGCAGCAAGTCGGTGGTGCGCCGCGACGTCGTGCGCTTGGTCACTCCGGGCACGATCACCGAAGAGAAACTGCTTTCGCCGTCCGAGACCAACTATCTGATGGCGCTGGCGCGCATCAAGAGCGGGTCCGAGCCTGCCTACGCGCTCGCCTGGATCGACATTTCGACCGGCATCTTCCGCCTCGCCGAGACAGCCGAGAGCCGGCTGCTTGCGGACATCCTGCGTATCGAGCCGCGCGAACTGATCCTTGCAGACACCGTGTTTCACGACCCGGAACTAAGGCCCGTCTTCGACGTGCTCGGCCGCGTTGCCGTGCCGCAGCCGGCGGTCTTGTTCGACAGCGCCACGGCGGAAGGGCGCATCAGCCGCTACTTCGGCGTCAAGACGCTTGATGGCTTCGGCACGTTTTCCCGTGCGGAACTCGCAGCCGCTTCCGCGGCGATCTCCTATGTCGAGAAGACCCAGCTTGCCGAACGCCCGGCACTCGGCACGCCGGAGCGCGAAAGTGCCGCCTCGACCTTGTTCATCGATCCGGCGACCCGCGGCAATCTCGAACTGGTGAAGACGCTGTCCGGCGCGCGCGAGGGCACGCTGCTGAAGGCGCTCGACCGCACGGTGACAAGCGGCGGCGCCCGCCTTCTTGCCGAGCGGCTGATGTCGCCGCTGACCGACCCGGACCGTATCAATGAGCGTCTCGATTCCATCGAGATCCTGGCGGACCAGCCGTCCTTTGCCGGCGACCTGCGCGATGCGCTACGTCGCGCGCCGGATATGCCGCGCGCCCTGTCGCGGCTGGCGCTCGGCCGTGGTGGCCCCCGCGATCTCGGCGCAATTCAGGCCGGCTTGCATGCGTCCGCGTCCATTTCACGGCTGATGGCCGCAGGAACGCTCTCGGACGAACTGAAGGAGGCGCGCGCCGCAATCGATGCGCTTCCCGCAGGCCTGCTCGGCCTGCTCGATGCGACGCTTGGCGACGAGCTGCCGCTTCTGAAGCGCGACGGCGGTTTCGTCTGCGAAGGCGCCAATGCCGAGCTCGATGAGGTCCGGGGCCTGCGCGACCAGTCGCGCCGGGTGATCGCCGGGCTGCAGCTGCAATATTCCGAAGAGACCGGCATCAAGTCGCTGAAGATCAAGCACAACAACGTGCTCGGCTACTTCATCGAGGTGACGGCGGGCAATGCCGGCTCGATGACCGACACCGACGCCGGTCGCGCCCGTTTCATCCATCGCCAAACGATGGCGAACGCGATGCGCTTCACCACGACGGAACTGGCCGAGCTTGAAAGCAAGATCGCCAACGCCGCCGACCGGGCGCTGTCGATCGAACTTGAAGCCTTCGACCGGATGACGGCAGAAGTCGTCGCTGCTGCCGAGACGTTGAAGGCGGCGGCACTGGCTCTTGCGACCGTCGACGTCTCCGTCGGTCTCGCGGTGCTTGCCGAAGAACAGGCCTATGCCCGCCCCACCGTTGACCGCTCGCGCATGTTTGCCATCGACGGCGGCCGCCATCCGGTGGTCGAGCAGGCGCTGAAGCGCCAGGCATCAAATGCCTTCGTCGCCAATGGCTGCGATCTCTCTCCGCCCGAGGGCGAAGAGGGCGGTGCGATCTGGCTGCTCACCGGTCCCAACATGGGCGGTAAATCGACCTTCCTGCGCCAGAACGCGCTGATCGCGATCATGGCGCAGATGGGCAACTTCGTGCCTGCCGCGAGCGCCCATATCGGCATCGTCGACCGGCTCTTCTCCCGCGTCGGCGCCTCCGACGATCTGGCGCGCGGTCGCTCGACCTTCATGGTCGAGATGGTCGAGACCGCGGCGATCCTCAACCAGGCGACCGACCGCTCGCTGGTGATCCTCGACGAGATCGGTCGTGGCACCGCCACCTTCGACGGCCTGTCAATCGCCTGGGCGGCAGTCGAGCACCTGCATGAGGCGAACCGCTGCCGCGGCCTCTTTGCCACCCACTTCCATGAACTGACCGTGCTCTCGGAAAAACTCGGCCGTCTCTCGAACGCGACGATGCGCGTCAAGGAATGGCACGGCGATGTGATCTTCCTGCATGAGGTCGGTCCGGGCGCCGCCGACCGCTCCTATGGCATTCAGGTCGCGCGTCTCGCTGGCCTGCCGGCCTCGGTCGTGGCTCGCGCCAAGGACGTGCTCGCCAAGCTCGAGGACGCCGATCGCAAGAACCCGGCGAGCCAACTGATCGACGATCTGCCGCTGTTCCAGGTGGCGATCCGTCGTGAAGAGGTGAAGCCCGCCGGAAACTCCAAGATCGACGAGGCGCTGAAGGCGCTGAACCCCGACGACATGACGCCGCGCGAGGCGCTCGATGCGCTCTATGCGCTGAAGAAGGAACTGAGCGCCGCCAAGGCGGGATGAAGAAAATGCGTGCGGTTTTCCGCCCGCATCCCGCCAACCGTTGCCTAAGCGGCGCTGCGCCTTTTTCCTGTGCAAGCCGTCTGTAAAAAGGCTATACAGCGCCGCACGCTTTTGCGGGCGCGGCGCTCGAATTGTTGTGTGGTCTTTATTCGGCCTCGGTCGCAAGGATCATGCAGGAGCGCTTGACAGCGAACGACCACGCAACCAGTCGGACAGGACGCCCCTCGGCACTTCATGGGCAGACACGAAACCTTCTTTCCCGAAATCCTCGACGTCGCAGCGCTCCGGGCAAAATGCGACTTCATCGCCTCGGCCCACGCCGAACAGCGCGACCCGATGCGTCAGGCATTGCTGGCGGCTTTCAAGCAGGCAAATGTCGCCGGCCGGGCGAAGGCCCGCGAGCTGTTCAACGCCGATGGTGCCGGCATTCTCTGCGCCGAACGCATTTCCTGGCTGCAGGATCAACTGATCACAGTGCTGCATGATTTCGTGCTGAACGAGATCTTCGACGCCGCCAATGCGCCGCCCGCGTCCCGGATCGCCGTGACGGCGGTCGGCGGCTATGGCCGCGGCACGCTGGCGCCGGGTTCAGACATCGATCTTCTTTTCCTGCTGCCGGTCAAGAAGGCGGTCTGGGCCGAGCCGGCGATCGAGTTCATGCTCTATATCCTCTGGGATCTGGGCTTCAAGGTCGGCCACGCCACCCGCACCATCGACGAGTGCATCCGGCTATCGCGCGCCGACATGACGATCCGCACGGCCATCCTCGAGACGCGCTATATCTGTGGCTCCGAGACATTGTGCGCCGAGCTTGAAACGCGCTTCGATCATGAGATCGTGCGCAACACCGGCCCGGATTTCATCGCCGCCAAGCTTGCCGAACGCGACGAGCGCCACCGCAAGGCCGGCGACACGCGCTACCTCGTCGAGCCCAACGTCAAGGAAGGCAAGGGCGGGCTTCGCGACCTGCACACGCTGTTCTGGATCGCCAAGTACTTCTACCGGCTGAAGGACACCGCCGACCTCGTCAAGCTCGGCGTGCTTTCGCGGCAGGAGTACCAGCTCTTCCAGAAGGCCGAGGACTTCCTCTGGGCGGTGCGCTGCCACATGCATTTCCTCACCGGAAAATCCGAGGAACGGCTCTCTTTCGACATCCAGCGCGAGATCGCCGAGGCACTCGGCTATCACGACCATCCGGGCCTTTCGGCCGTCGAACGCTTCATGAAGCACTTCTTCCTGGTGGCAAAGGACGTCGGCGATCTCACCCGTATCTTCTGCGCAGCACTCGAAGACCAGCAGGCCAAGGACGCGCCCGGCATTTCCGGGCTCATCGGCCGCTTCACCCATCGTAGCCGCAAGATTGCCGGCACGCTCGATTTCGTCGACGATGGCGGTCGCATTGCGCTTGCAAGCCCCGACGTCTTCAAGCGCGATCCGGTCAATCTGCTGCGCTTCTTCCACATCGCCGATATCAACGGGCTGGAATTCCATCCGGCGGCACTGCGCCAGGTCACGCGGTCGCTGAGCCTGATCAAGCCGGCGCTGCGCGAAAACGAGGAGGCGAACCGCCTCTTCCTGTCGATCCTCACGTCCCGCCGCAAGCCGGAGCTGATCCTCCGGCGCATGAACGAAGCCGGCGTGCTCGGCCGCTTCATTCCGGATTTCGGCAAGATCGTCTCGATGATGCAGTTCAACATGTATCATCACTATACGGTCGACGAGCATCTGCTGCGCACCGTCGACGTGCTGTCGCGCATCGAAGGTGGCATCGAGGAGGAGGCCCATCCGCTCGTCGCCAAGCTGATGCCGGGGATCGAGGAGCGCGAGGCGCTCTATGTCGCCGTGCTGCTGCACGACATCGCCAAGGGCCGGCCGGAGGATCACTCGACCGCCGGCGCCAAGGTGGCACGCAAGCTCTGCCCGCGCTTCGGGCTGTCGCCGAAACAGACCGAACTCGTCGCTTGGCTGATCGAGGAGCATCTGCTGATGTCGATGGTCGCCCAGACCCGCGACCTCAACGACCGCAAGACGATCGTCGACTTTGCCGAGCGGGTACAGTCGCTTGATCGGTTGAAGATGCTGCTCGTCCTGACCGTCTGCGATATCCGCGCCGTCGGCCCGGGTGTCTGGAACGGCTGGAAGGGACAGCTTCTGCGCACGCTCTACTACGAGACCGAGCTGTTGTTGTCGGGCGGCTTCTCCGAGCTGTCGCGCAAGGAGCGTGCGGCCCATGCCGCTGTCATGCTCGGCGAGGCCTTGACGGACTGGTCCGAGAAGGAGCGCGAGGATTACGTGCGCCTGCACTACCAGCCCTATCTCCTGACGGTGGCGCTGGAGGACCAGATCCGGCATGCGCGCTTCATTCGCGAGGCGGATGCCGCCGGCAAGGCGCTGGCGACGATGGTGCGCACCCACCAGTTCCACGCGATCACCGAAATCACCGTGCTTTCGCCGGACCATCCGCGGCTTCTGACGGTGATTGCCGGTGCCTGTGCGGCCGCCGGCGCAAACATCGTCGACGCGCAGATCTTCACGACCTCGGATGGCCGTGCGCTCGATACCATTCTCGTCAACCGCGAGTTCGCTGTCGACGAGGACGAGATGCGCCGGGCAGCGAGCATCGGCAAGCTGATCGAGGACGTGCTTTCGGGCCGCAAGCGGTTGCCGGAAGTCATCGCCAGCCGCACCAAGGTGAAGAAGCGCACCAAGGCTTTCACGGTGACGCCGGAAGTGACGATCAGCAACACGCTGTCGAACAAGTTCACCGTGATCGAAGTCGAAGGCCTCGACCGTCCGGGCCTCTTGTCCGAGATCACCGCAGTGCTGTCCGATCTTTCACTCGACATCGCCTCGGCCCACATCACCACCTTCGGTGAAAAGGTGATCGACACCTTCTACGTCACCGATCTCGTCGGCCAGAAGGTGACGAGTGAAAACCGTCAGATGAACATTGCCGCCCGCCTCAAGGCCGTCATGGCCGGGGAGGGGGACGAGGCGCGCGACCGCATGCCCTCGGGCATCATCGCGCCGCCCCCGGGCGTTTCCTCCGCTCACAGAACGACAAAAGCCGAAACATGAGTCTGGTCAAGAAATTTGCAACCGTCGGCGGCGCGACACTCGGAAGCCGCCTGTTCGGCTTCATCCGCGAAACCTTCATGGCGGCAGCGCTTGGCACCGGCCCGGTTGCCGACGCCTTCAACACCGCCTTCCGTCTGCCCAACACCTTCCGCCGGCTGTTTGCCGAGGGCGCCTTCAATTCCGCTTTCGTGCCGCTCTTTGCCCGGGAAATCGAGGCGAACGGCATGGATGGCGCGCGGCGTTTCTCCGAGGAGGTCTTTGGCGTCCTCTTCACCGTGCTGCTGTTCCTGACGATCGCGATGGAACTGACGATGCCCTTCATCGTCAGCAACCTGATCGCGCCCGGCTTTGCCGACGACCCGGAAAAACTCGGAAGCACCATCGTCTTTGCGGCGATCATGTTCCCCTATCTCGCCTGTATGTCGCTGGCTGCGATGATGGCGGGCATGCTGAATTCGCTGCACCGCTATTTCGCGGCGGCGATCGCGCCGGTCTTCCTCAATTTCATCCTCATCGGCGTGCTCGGCTATGCCTGGTATGCGGGCCAGGATCCGATCGCGGTCGGCTACGGCCTTTCCTGGGGCGTCATGGCCGCCGGTCTCGTCCAGCTCGCAATCGTCTGGATCGCCGTGCGCGATGCCGGCATCAAGATCGGCCTTCGTCGCCCGAAGATGACCGCCAACGTGAAGCGCCTGCTCGTACTGGCGCTGCCGGCGGCGATCACCGGCGGCATCACCCAGATCAACCTCCTGATCAACACCAACATTGCGTCTGCCCAGGAAGGTGCGGTGTCGTCGCTCGTCTATGCCGACCGTATCTATCAGCTTCCGCTCGGCGTCGTCGGCATTGCCGTCGCAACCGTGCTTCTGCCGGAACTCGCCCGCGCGCTGCGTTCGGGCAATGTCAACGAGGCCTCGAACCTGCAGAACCGCTCGGTCGAGTTCACGCTGTTCCTGACGCTGCCGGCCGCCGCCGCTTTGCTCGTCATGTCCGAGCCGATCGTCCGGTTGCTGTTCGAGCGCGGCAAGTTCTCGCCGGAATCGACCATCATCGTCGGTCATATCCTGGCAATTTACGGCCTCGGCCTGCCGGCTTTCGTGCTGATCAAGGCCTTCATTCCCGGCTTTTTCGCGCGCGAGGACACGCGCACGCCGATGATCTTCGCCGCGATTTCCGTCGTCGTGAACGTGTCCCTGGCGCTCACCCTGTTTCCACGGCTTGGCGCGAGCGGCATCGCCACCGCCGAGATCGTTGCCGGCTGGGTGAATGCCGTGCTGCTTTTCGCAACGCTTGTCTGGCGCGGCCATTGGGGCAGGGACATCCCGCTTCTGACCCGTATCCCGCGTCTCGTCCTCGCGGCGGCGGGTATGGCGGCGGCGCTGTATTACGCTGTCGGCTGGTTCGCTTTCGAACTGTCCTCTGCCGCGTCCCTGCTGACGCGGGCAACGACGCTGACGGGCCTGGTCGCAGTCGCCATGGTGATCTACTTCGGGCTCGCCTTCGGCCTCGGCGGCGCGAGCCTCGGCATGATCCGCCGCAACATCAAGCGGGGCGCGAAAGCGCCTGCGGAGCCTGCAGCAACGCCGGAGGCGGGTGACTGATGCGCCAGACGATCGCACGCATTGCCCTGGTCGTGCCGGATTATGACGCCGGCATCGCCTTCTATTGCGGCAAGCTCGGTTTTGATCTCGTGGAGGACACCGTTCTCGACGCCACCAAGCGCTGGGTCGTCGTCCGTCCCAAGGGGGCCGTCGAAACGGCGCTGCTGCTTGCCAAGGCTGACGGCGAGCGCCAGCAGGCGGCGGTCGGCAACCAGACCGGCGGTCGGGTCGGGTTCTTCCTGTTCACCGACGATTTTGCCCGAGACCATGCGGCGATGCTGGCCGCAGGCGTCGTCTTCCTGGAGGCGCCGCGCCATGAGCCCTATGGCACCGTAGCCGTGTTCAGCGACCCGTTCGGCAACCATTGGGATCTCTTGCAACCGGCGGCGTGAACCTACAGGACTCGACCTCTTGATTGCCTCCCGCCACCCGTGCATAAGCCATGCCGTTAGCAACATGGGCCAGCCGGCCCTGGGGCCCTCCACCAGCCTATTGAGGACGACATGAACGAATTCAAGCCGCTCGTATTCTCCGGCGTTCAGCCGACGGGCAATCTCCATCTCGGCAATTATCTCGGCGCGATCCGCAAGTTCGTGGCGCTGCAGGAAAACAACGATTGCATCTATTGCGTCGTCGACCTGCACTCGATCACCGCGCAGCTCGTACATGAGGACCTGAAGGGGCAGATCCGCTCGATCGCCGCAGCCTTCATCGCTTCGGGCATCGATCCGAACAAGCATATTGTCTTCAACCAGTCGGCCGTGCCGCAGCACGCGGAACTCGCCTGGATCTTCAACTGCGTCGCCCGCATCGGCTGGATGAACCGCATGACGCAGTTCAAGGACAAGGCCGGCAAGGACCGCGAGAATGCGTCGCTCGGCCTGCTGGCTTATCCGAGCCTGATGGCGGCTGACATTCTCGTCTATCGCGCCACCCATGTTCCCGTCGGCGACGACCAGAAGCAGCACCTGGAGCTGACGCGTGATATCGCCCAGAAGTTCAACATCGACTTCATGGAGCATATTCGCAGCGCTGGTTACGGTGTCGACATGGTCGTCGGCGAAGAGCCGATCCATGCCTACTTCCCGCCGGTCGAGCCGCTGATCGGTGGTGCTACGCCGCGCGTCATGTCGCTGCGTGACGGCACCAAGAAGATGTCGAAGTCGGATCCCTCCGATCTCTCGCGCGTCAACCTGATGGACGACGCAGAGACGATCTCGAAGAAGATCCGCAAGGCCAAGACCGATCCGGACGCGCTTCCGAGCGAAGTGGACGGTCTGAAGGGCCGTCCCGAGGCGGACAACCTCGTCGGTATCTACGCGGCGCTGTCGGACAAGACCAAGGAGCAGGTGCTCGCCGAATTCGGTGGGCAGCAGTTCTCGGTCTTCAAGCCGGCGCTGGTCGACCTTGCGGTCGAGATTCTCTCGCCGATCACGGCCGAGATGCGCCGCCTGATGGGCGACACCGCCCATATCGACGCGATCCTTAGGGATGGCGGCGAGCGGGCGCGGGCGCGGGCAGAAAAGACGATGCGCGAAGTGCGCGAAATCATAGGCTTCCTGCAGTAAATTGATTGGGTCCGGGGCACTCCCGGACCCTGTTTCATTTTCATGGTCGGCCTTCGCTAGCCGAAGTGAACCTCGACCGGAAAGCCTCGGGCACTTTTCCGTGTCCTCGTCCGAAACGCAAAAATCAGACCTTGCGGCGGCTCGCGCGGGATGTATTGTTCACCCTATGGTCTCGACCCGACTCTCTCGACTTGAAGGACATCGCCGCAAATTCATGGCGGTGATAGACGATACCCCGGAATGCGGGCGCGCCGTGCACTATGCGGGCATGCGCGCCAAGAATTCCAATGGTGGCCTCGTCCTGCTCTATGTGATCGCCGACGGCGACTTCCAGCAATGGCTGGGGGTCGAGGAAATCATGCGTGCGGAAGCACGCGAGGAGGCCGAGGCGACGCTCGCCAAGGTGTCCCAATCGGTCCGCGAGCGGATCGGCATCGAGCCCGAGGTCGTCATCCGCGAGGGCACGGCCACGGAGCAGATCCACGCGGCGATCGAAGAAGATCGCGACATCGCCATTCTGGTTCTCGCGGCCGGCTCGGCGAAAGAAGGCCCCGGTCCGCTGGTGTCGTCCATTGCCGGCAAGGCCGCGGCCTTTCCGATCCCCGTCACGGTCATCCCGGATGCCTTGACGGATGAGGAGATCGACGCGCTCAGCTGACCTGCGTCGCTATGTGCTCTTGCGACCAGACGGCCATGCTCCTATATTCTTTTGAATTATTCTAAAAAGCTGGGCGGATGCCGCTCCGGCGAAACGGAGACAGACATGTTCATTCAGACCGAAGCCACGCCGAATCCGGCGACGCTGAAGTTTTTGCCGGGCAAGGTCGTCCTGGAAAACGGCACGGCCGAGTTCCGCGACGAGGAAGAAGCACGCGCCGGCTCGCCGCTCGCGGCACGGCTGTTTTCGATCCCCGGCGTCACCGGCGTCTATTTCGGCTACGATTTCATTACCGTCAGCAAGGAAGGCCAGGAATGGCAGCACCTGAAGCCGGCGATCCTCGGTTCGATCATGGAGCACTTCATGTCGGGCCAGGCGATCATGGCTGGCAGCGGCCGCGCCGAGCAGTCCGACGAGGAAGACGAGTTCTTCGACGAGGGTGACGAAACGATCGTCGCCACGATCAAGGAACTGTTGGAAACCCGCGTACGTCCGGCCGTCGCCCAGGATGGCGGTGACATCACCTTCCGCGGCTTCAAGGATGGGACTGTGTTCCTCAACATGAAGGGCGCCTGCTCCGGTTGCCCGTCGTCCACCGCGACGCTGAAGCATGGCGTGCAGAACCTGCTGCGCCACTTCGTTCCCGAGGTGGAGGCCGTCGAGGCCGTCTGATATAGCGCGCGCCTGTCCGGCGCGCCGGTTTCGCGTATCGATTTTGCCGCAAAGCCCGATCGGCTTTGCGGCTTGTGGCGTCTGAAAGATCCTGCGTTGAAATGATTGTACTTGCGCTCGACACGTCCGGTTCCGGTTGCTCCGTTGCCGTCTATGACAGCGAAACGGAAGCCGTGCTCGGGCGTTCCGGGGCCGATCTCGGCAAGGGACACGCCGAGCGGCTGATGGAGTTCGTCGACGAGGCATTGGCTGCGTCCGGCCGGTCGCTTGACGCTATCGACCGCATCGCCGTCACTGTCGGCCCGGGATCCTTCACCGGCATTCGCGTCGGCGTAGCGGCCGCTCGCGGCCTGGCGCTTGCGCTCGGCAAACCCGCCGTCGGCGTCTCGACACTTGCGGTCGTGGCCGAGGGGCTGCGCCGGACGGCCGCCGGAAAGCCCGTCCTTGTCGCCATCGACGCCAAGCGGGACGAGGTCTATCTCCAGGCTTTCGATGCGACCGGTAGCGCCACGGGTGAGCCCGAAGCACTCTCCGTCGGAAGTGCGCGCGAACGATTTGCCGGTTTCGACGGCGTCATAGGCGGCTCCGGCGCGCATCTCGTCGCTGCCGATCTACCGCTCAAGCCTTCAGAACTCATCGATGTCGCCGCCGTCGCCAAACTTGGTGCCGCTGCCGATCCAGCCTCGGCCAAGCCGCGTCCGTTATATCTCCGAGGCCCCGACGCCAAGCCGCAGGCGGGCTTCGCGATTGCCCGAGCATAGACCGAGATGAGCTTCACCGATTACTTCACCCGCCGCACCGAGTTCGACATCTTCCCCTTGGAGGAAGCGGACCTGATTGCCGCGGCGGCGCTGCACCGTCAGCGTTTCGCGTCCCCGTGGAGCGATGGCGAAATCCATGCGCTTCTGGTGCAGGAGACGGTGTTCGGCTTTGTCGCCCGGCAGACCAATGGCAGCTTTCGCCCGGCCTTCGGTGGGTTTGTCCTGTCGCGTGCCGTTGCCGGCGAGGCGGAAATCCTGACGATCGGCGTCGAGCCGCGTTATGCGCGCTCCGGTCTCGGCTGGCGGTTGATGCAGGCGGCGATGCGCGAGGCGCTGGTCAAGGGCTCCGAGGCCCTGTTCCTCGAAGTCGACGAGACCAACCAGCCCGCAATCGGGCTTTACCGTAAGCTCGGCTTCAACAAGGTCGGCGAACGCCGCGCCTATTACCAGGACAAGGCCGGCCAGCGGACCGCCGCGCTTGTCATGCGCCTCGATCTTCGCTAGTCCCGACACGGACAGGGGCAGGATGAGGAAGGCCAAGGCGGTCTTCCGCCCGCATCCGGCATTACCCTATTAGAACAGGTCACGATGATCGCGCCGCGGTTCGGCTCCAGATCATCGCGATTCTCAAGGTCTCGCGCAGGAAAACTCTTCCCGGATGGTCAATTGGCTACGGATCGCGATCTTCGCAGCGCTTCTGGCGCTGGTTTCGCTCGTGCTGATGCCGATTCAGGTCGTCTGCCTCTGGCTCGATCTGAAACCCCGGCGCCGTCTGCCGCGATATTGGCACCGGCTCGCCTGTTATCTTCTCGGCATAAAGGTGCGCGTCCACGGCATGGCGGATCGCCGCTGGCCGCTTTTGATCTGCGCCAACCACGCCTCCTGGAAGGACATTCTGGTGCTCTCCTCGGTTGCCGACGTCGTCTTCGTCGCCAAGTCCGAGGTGAAGGGCTGGCCGTTCTTCGGCGTGCTTGCCCGGCTGCAGGCGTCGATCTTCGTCGAGCGCGAGCAGAAGCGCTCGACCGGCAAGCAGGTGAGCGAAATCGGCGAGCGCATGGCGGCCGGTGAAATCGTCGTGCTCTTTCCCGAGGGAACGACCTCCGACGGCAACCGTCTGCTGGAGATCAAGACCTCGCTTTTCGGTGCGGCCGCTTCCGCCGTGCCGCATTCGCCGACCGGTCTCGTGCATGTGCAGCCGGTCGCGATCTCCTATACCGGTATCCATGGCATGCCGATGGGCCGCTTCAACCGGCCGATCGCCGCCTGGCCGGGCGACACCGAACTGGTGCCGCATTTGCTCGGCATCCTGCGTGAGGGCGCGATCGAAGTGGACGTCGATTTTGGTGAGGCCATCGATTACGACCGCCATACCAATCGCAAGGAGGTGAGCCGTACGGTCGAGCAGCGCATCCGCAGCATGCTGTCGGATCGTCTGCGCGGGCGGGCTTGAAACGCCCCGGGCAAGGACCGCTGCGCCGAAAATACTTCAACTTCCGACCGCTTTGCACTAAAGAACCCGGCATGACCCAGGAAACCGCCCTTCTGTCGACGACGCCCGCCACGGGCGACGAGCGCGCCCCGGCCCGCAAGGTCTTCGTCAAGACCTACGGCTGCCAGATGAACGTCTACGATTCCGACCGCATGACGGACGCCCTGTCGCGCGACGGCTACGTCTCGACCGATGTGCTGGAAGACGCAGACTTCGTCCTGCTCAACACCTGTCACATTCGCGAGAAGGCGGCAGAGAAGGTGTATTCCGAACTCGGCCGCCTGCGCGATCTGAAGAAGGAAAGGGCCAAGGAAGGCCGCGAGATGGTGATCGGCGTTGCCGGTTGCGTCGCGCAGGCCGAAGGCAACGAGATCCTGCGGCGCGCACCGGCCGTCGACCTGGTGATCGGCCCGACCACCTATCACCGGCTGCCCGAGGCGCTGAAGCGCGCCCGCAGCGGCGAGCGTGTCGTGCAGACGGAGTATGCAGTCGAAGACAAGTTCGAACACCTGCCGGCACCCGACAAGGCAAAGACCCGCATGCGCGGCGTTACCGCGTTCCTGACGGTTCAGGAAGGCTGCGACAAGTTCTGCACCTTCTGTGTCGTGCCCTACACGCGCGGCTCCGAGGTTTCCCGCCCCGTCGCCCAGATCGTCTCGGAGGCGGAAAAGCTGGTCGAGGGCGGCGTGCGCGAGATCACCCTGCTCGGTCAGAACGTCAACGCCTGGCACGGCGTCGGGCCCGATGGCCGCGAATGGGGCCTTGGCGACCTGCTTTCGCGTCTTGGCGAGATCGGGGGTCTTGCCCGGCTGCGTTACACCACCAGCCACCCGCGCGACATGGACGACAGCCTGATCGAGGCGCATCGCTCGATGGTAAAGCTGATGCCCTACCTGCACTTGCCGGTGCAGTCCGGCTCCGACCGTATCCTGAAGGCGATGAACCGCAGGCATACGGCGGCGGAATATCTGGCGCTGATCGCGCGCATCCGCGCCGTCCAGCCGGACCTCGCATTGTCGGGCGATTTCATCGTCGGCTTCCCCGGCGAGACCGATGAAGACTTCGAGGACACCATGCGCCTCGTCGAGGCCGTGGGTTATGCACAGGCATTTTCATTCAAATATTCGACCCGTCCCGGCACGCCGGGCGCCGAGCTCGGCGACCAGGTTCCCGAGGACGTGAAAGCCAAGCGCTTGGAAAAATTGCAGGCTTTGCTGTTTTCCCAGCAGCGCGCCTTTGCCGAGTCCTGCGTCGGCCGCGAAATCGACCTGCTTTTGGAGAAGGAAGGGCGCATGCCCGGCCAGCTCGTCGGGCGTTCGCCGTGGCTGCAGCCGGTGAATGTTGATGCAAAAGCATCGCAAATCGGTGACATTATCAAGGTGCGAATCATCAAGGCCGGGCCGAACAGCCTGTTTGCAGAGATGATCGGGTAAGGACCGAAAACAAGGAGCCTGAACCGCTTGAACGGACACGAATTGATCTCTTCATCCACGCGCCAGTCGAAAACAACTGCGACAGACGCCAATCACTTCGTGCTGACCTTCGAGAACAATCGGTTCGCCAGCGAGCTCTTCGGCCAGTTCGATCAGAACTTGAAGCTTCTCGAAGAGCGCCTGCGCATCGACGCTCGGCCGCGCGGCAATTCCGTCGCGATCTCGGGTGACGTCGTCGCCACCAACCAGGCCCGCCGTGCTCTCGATTATCTCTACGGGCGGTTGCAGGGCGGCGCGTCGATCGATACGTCTGATGTCGAGGGTGCGATCCGTATGGCGGTTGCCGCCGACGATCAGCTACAATTGCCGACCATGGAGCGTAAAGCCAAATTGACAATGGCGCAGATTTCAACGCGCAAGAAGACGATCGCCGCGCGCACGCCAACGCAGGATGCCTATATCCGAGCGCTCGAGCGGTCCGAGCTCGTCTTCGGCGTAGGCCCCGCGGGTACCGGCAAGACCTATCTTGCCGTCGCCCACGCCGCACAGCTGCTTGAGCGCGGCGCCGTCGATCGTATCGTGCTCTCTCGCCCTGCCGTCGAGGCGGGCGAGCGCCTGGGCTTCCTGCCGGGCGACATGAAGGAGAAGGTCGATCCCTATCTTCGGCCGCTCTACGACGCGCTCTATGACATGATGCCGGGCGACAAGGTCGAACGCGCGATCACCGCCGGGGTCATTGAAATCGCGCCGCTCGCCTTCATGCGCGGCCGTACGCTCGCCAATGCTGCCGTCATCCTCGACGAGGCACAGAACACCACATCGATGCAGATGAAGATGTTCCTGACCCGTCTTGGCGAAAACGGCCGGATGATCGTCACCGGCGATCCGAGCCAGGTGGACCTGCCGCGCGGCGTTAAATCGGGCCTGGTCGAGGCCCTGCAGATCCTGAGAGGGGTCGAGGGCGTCTCGGTCGTCCGCTTCAAGGATGTCGATGTCGTTCGCCATCCGATGGTGGCGCGCATCGTCAAGGCCTACGAATCCCATACGGCCGTGCACGACGAAAGCGAGCAGGGCGACCGCTGACAGGCGGTCGCTGCGATCATGACGGCTTTGGATATCCAGATCAGCGTGGAAGAGGGCAACTGGCCGGACGAAGAGGCGTTGCTCGCCTTCTCGTCGCCCGTGCTCGAAGCGGCGGCAGCCTTTCTCGCAAGCGAAGAAAAGCAGCCGTTGCCGAAGATGCCGCCGGAGCTCTCGCTCGTCTTCACCGACGATGCCTCCATGCGCGCGATAAACGCCGAGTGGCGCAACCAGGACAAGCCGACCAACGTTCTGTCCTTCCCGGCCTTTCCCGTGACGCCCGGATCGATGCCCGGACCGATGCTCGGCGACATCATCGTTGCCCGCGAAACCCTTGAGCGCGAGGCGGTGGAGCTCGAGAAGTCCTTCGATCAGCATCTGACGCATCTTCTCGTGCATGGATTCCTGCATCTTTTCGGCTATGATCATATGGAAGATGATGAAGCCGAAAGAATGGAAAGCCTGGAGACTCGCATTTTGGCGCGTCTTGGCTTATCTGACCCCTACGGGGATCGTACCCCGGATTAACAGTTTGGACCGATGAGCGATTATAAAACACAGCCTGTCGCGCTGGCGACCGAGGAGGCAGATGCCTCCGGAGAGGCGGAGGCGGGCAGTAGTAGCACCGCCACTCGACACGAGGGCACGAAATCCACTTCCACCTTCTGGAGCCGGGCCGCGCGCCTTTTGCGCGGCGCAAGTCCATCGAGCCTGCGCGAGGATCTTGCTGACGCGCTGCAGACCGATGCCGACAGCAACACGGTCTTTTCGCCCGGCGAACGGGCGATGCTCAACAACATCCTGCGTTTCCGCGAGGTCCGGGTCGAGGACGTCATGGTCCCGCGCGCCGACATCGAGGCGGTCGACCAGAGCATCACCATCGGCGAGCTGATGGTGATCTTCGAGGAATCCGGCCGCTCGCGCATGCCGGTCTATAGCGACGGGCTCGATGACCCTCGCGGCATGGTCCACATTCGCGACCTGCTGTCCTACGTCACCAAACAGGCCCGCAATCGCCGGCGTAACGGCAAGGCCCAGGCGTCGACGACGGCTGCGTCCGAAAAGACGCCGCGCTCGCCCAAGGCAAGTTTCGACCTTTCACGTGTCGATCTCGGCAAGTCGTTGGAAGAGGCGGGCATCGTCCGCCAGCTTCTCTTCGTGCCGCCCTCTATGCTGGCCTCCGACTTGATGCAGCGCATGCAGGCGGCCCGTATCCAGATGGCGCTTGTCATCGACGAATATGGCGGAACCGATGGCCTCGTCTCGCTCGAAGACATCGTCGAGATGGTCGTCGGCGACATCGAGGATGAGCACGACGATGACGAAGTCATGTTCGCGCGCACTTCGGACGATGTCTTTATCGCCGACGCTCGTGTCGAGCTGGAAGAGATCGCCGCGGCGATCGGTCCCGACTTCGACGTGCGCGAACAGCTCGAAGACGTCGACACCCTCGGCGGCCTGATCTTCGCTTCACTGGGCCGCATTCCCGTACGCGGCGAGGTCGTTCAGGCGATCCCGGGCTTCGAGTTCCAGATCCTCGACGCCGACCCGCGCCGCGTGAAGCGCGTCCGCATCATGCGCAAGCGCCCGCCCGCCCGCCGCCGCGTCCTGCGACCGGAAGGCGAGACGATTGCGGAGGCCGGTGCGCTCAATCGCGCCAACGGTGCAGCCGCCCCCGAGGCAGCGGCCGACGAACAGTAATTGTCCGGTTCCCGCGCGTTTCTGCGCGCGCGGGAAGTCCCCCCCCCCTTTGACGTCTCCCGAGGCTGTGTCGTAAACACCGACCAAGGGCCGGAACCGTCGTCTCGCCCCCTAATCCAGCCCCGAAAGGGGACAAGCAGCCGGTTTTTTGGAAGACTGGCCCCGATTGATTCGGGTGTTGTTTCGCTCCTTCGCCGTGGCAGGCTGCGGGATCGACTGGAGGCTGTATGGCAAGATTGGCTGGCAGGGTGATGCTACTTTCCGGGTTCCCCCGGGCTTTGCTTGCTTTCTTCGCGGGGCTGCTCGCGGTTCTGGCCCAGCCGCCCTTCGGCATCTTCGCCTTTGCTTTCGTCGCTTTCCCGATTCTCGTCTGGCTGCTCGACGGTGCGACCGGAAGTCCGGACGGTGGCTTCATCCGCCGGCTCTGGCCGGCTGCGGTTGTCGGCTGGTGGTTCGGCTTCGGTTACTTCCTCGGTGGTCTCTGGTGGCTCGGCAATGCGCTGCTCGTCGAGGCCGACGAGTTCGCCTGGGCGCTGCCGCTCGCCGTCGTGGGCCTGCCGGCCTTTCTCGCGCTGTTCTATGCGCTGGCGACGCTGATCGCCCGCCTTTTCTGGTCCGACGGCGTCGGGCGCATCGCCGCACTCGCCCTGGGCTTCGGGCTTGCCGAATGGCTGCGCAGCTTCCTCTTTACCGGCTTTCCCTGGAATGCGATCGGCTATGCGGCCATGCCGATGCCGCTGATGATGCAGTCGGCAAGCGTCATCAATCTCGCGACCGTCAACATGCTCGCCGTCTTCGTCTTTGCCGCTCCCGCCCTGATCGCGACGGGCCGCGGGAGCCGGATCGGGCTCACGATCGCCGTCGTGCTTTTTGCCGGCCATGTGGGCTTCGGCTTCTATCGCCTGGCGCAGCCGGCGCCGGCCTCGCCCGAGCCGCCGCTGACCGTGCGCCTCGTCCAGCCGGTGATCGACCAGGCAAAGAAGCTCGATGACGGCGAGCGTGCCGCGGTGTTCGAGGAGCATCTGGCTTTGACTGCCGTGGCTCCGGAGAAAGACGGCAAGCGGCCGGATATCGTCGTCTGGCCCGAGACGTCGATCCCTTTCATCCTCACCGACAATCCGGACGCACTGGCGCGTATCGCCGAGGTGCTTGATGACGACCAGATCCTGATTGCCGGCGCGGTGCGCGTAGAGGATGCCGGCGCCGGTCTGCCGCCCCGCTACTACAACTCGATCTACATGATCGACGGTCGGGGCCAGATCATCGGCGCTGCCGACAAGGTGCATCTGGTGCCTTTCGGCGAATATCTTCCCTTCGAGGATCTGTTGTCTTCCTGGGGCCTGAGTTCGGTCGCCGCGTCGATGCCCGGTGGCTTCACAGCGGCCAAGAACCGTTCGTTGCTGACGCTGCCCAGCGGCCGCACGCTCTATCCGCTCGTTTGCTACGAGGCGATCTTCCCGGACGAGATCGATGGGGCCGCGCGCCGGGCCGATGTGCTTCTCAATGTTACCAACGACGCCTGGTTCGGAGATACGCCAGGCCCGCGCCAGCATTTCCATCAGGCACAATTAAGGGCCGTTGAAACCGGCACCCCCCTTGTCCGAGCGGCAAACAGCGGTATATCAGCAATTGTTGATGCACGTGGGGTTTTAATGGTAGGATTATCCTACAATTATAGGGGAGTGGTCGACACACTTCTGCCGGGAAGGATGCCTACCCCGTTGGACGACGCTATGCGAAGCCGCGTTTTCTGGCTGGGTGCGATCTTCCTCCTTCTGGTTGCAGTGTTTTCGCGTGTTGGTTTTAATATTAGGAAGAATTGACCTAAAACCCCTAAAATTGCATAGTGGTCCGCACCATCGTCCTTGTTGTGCTGGCTCTGTCCTTATCACCCTGGCGGTCGCTTCGGTGAGCGTAGGTCTCATGCTGGGCGATGGATAAACGAAACAGCGTGTTTGGGAACGCAGATATGATCGAAAACAAGAAGAAGCCGAACCCGATCGACATTCATGTCGGAAGTCGGATTCGTCTTCGCCGTACGATGCTTGGCATGAGCCAAGAGAAGCTCGGCGAAAGTCTGGGGATCACTTTCCAGCAGATCCAGAAGTACGAGAAGGGCACGAACCGCGTCGGCGCCAGCCGGTTGCAGAACATTTCAGGCATCCTGAACGTTCCGGTTTCCTTCTTCTTCGAAGATGCCCCGGGCGATAACGCTGCCGGTCAGTCCGGCATGGCAGAAGCTTCCAGCTCGAACTACGTCGTCGATTTCCTGTCGTCCTCCGAGGGGCTGCAGCTCAACCGCGCTTTCGTCAAGATCACCGACCCGAAGGTTCGCCGTCGGCTCGTCGATCTCGTCAAGGCACTCGCTGCGGAAGCAGAAAGCGAATAGTTCCAACGTTCCCCGTCGGGACTTGAAAAACAAAGCGGCCATTTGTGCCGCTTTTTTCTTGCGCACCTTTCCCTCCGGTGCACCAAAGTGATTGGCCGCAATGGCGATATAAAGATATATTTATGTCGTTGTGTGCTTGTTTTTCGGTCGCAAAACCACTAACACCGTGCCAGCGCTTTTTCTTCATTGAGGGGACTTCCCGCATGCGTGCAAACTACCTGTTCACGAGTGAATCCGTAGCCGAAGGTCATCCGGACAAGGTGTGTGACCGTATCTCCGACGAGATCGTGGACCTGGTCTACCGCGAAGCGGCCAAGACCGGTGTCGATCCCTGGGGCGTGCGTATCGCCTGCGAGACGCTGGCGACCACCAACCGTGTCGTGATTGCCGGCGAAGTGCGCCTGCCGCCGAGCCTTCTCAAGAAGGACAAGGACGGCAACGACGTCATCAACCCCTCGAAGTTCAAGTCCGCCGCCCGCAAGGCGATCCGCGAGATCGGCTATGAGCAGGACGGCTTCCACTGGAAGACCGCGAAGATCGACGTGCTCCTGCACTTCCAGTCCGCTCACATCGCTCAGGGCGTCGACAGCGCTGCCGACAAGCAGGGCGAAGAAGGTGCCGGCGACCAGGGCATCATGTTCGGCTACGCCTGCCGCGAGACCGCCGAGCTGATGCCGGCGCCGATCTACTATTCGCACCGCATCCTCAACCTGCTCGCCGCTGCCCGCAAGAAGGGCGAGGGCGAAGTCGCCAAGCTCGGCCCTGACGCCAAGAGCCAGGTCACCGTACGCTACGTCGACGGCAAGCCGGCGGAAGTCACCTCGATCGTTCTGTCGACGCAGCACCTCGATGACACCTGGGATTCGGTCAAGGTTCGCTCGGTTGTCGAGCCCTATATCCGCGAAGCCCTCGACGATCTGAAGATCGCCGACGACTGCACCTGGTACATCAACCCGACCGGCAAGTTCGTCATCGGCGGCCCGGATGGCGATGCTGGCCTCACCGGCCGCAAGATCATCGTCGACACCTATGGCGGTGCCGCACCGCACGGCGGCGGCGCCTTCTCGGGCAAGGACACGACCAAGGTCGACCGTTCGGCCGCCTATGCTGCCCGTTACCTGGCAAAGAACGTCGTTGCCGCCGGCCTGTCCGACCGTTGCACGATCCAGCTGTCCTACGCCATCGGCGTCGCCCAGCCGCTGTCGATCTATGTCGACCTGCACGGCACCGGCAAGGTTTCGGAAGACCAGGTCGAGGATGCGATCCGCAAGACGATGGACCTGTCGCCGACCGGCATCCGCCGTCATCTCGACCTCAACAAGCCGATCTATGCCAAGACGTCTGCCTATGGCCACTTCGGCCGCAAGGCTGGCCGCGACGGTTCCTTCTCCTGGGAGAAGCTCGACCTCGTGAAGCCGCTGAAGGCTGCGATCGAGCAGAGCGGCGCCGTCAACGGCCGCGCTGCCGCCTAACAGGCGATGGGGCGCGGCGTGACGCCGCGCATTGAAGATAGCGCAACGTCCTGCTATCAGGCGTTTGCGAAAATCAAGGCGGGCGCTCCGACAAGGAGCGCCCGCTTCGTTCATTTTGATTTTGGGTTGGCCTGATCCAGATCGGTATGACCAAGGGAAAGACGACATGACCGAACCGCGCCGCGCCAGAGCAACCGAGGCCTTTTTCGGCCGCCGCAAGGGCAAGCCGTTGCGCGAGCGGCAGGCGGCGCATCTGGAAACCGTGTTGCCGACCCTGAAGCTCGACCTTTCGAGCCCGCCTCCGGCGGACCTGAAGACCCTCTATCCGCAGGGCGTGGACCGCATGCGCCTCGAAATCGGTTTCGGCGGCGGCGAGCACCTGATCCACCGTGCGGCCGAAGCGCCGTCGACCGGCTTCATCGGCGTCGAACCCTTCGTCAATTCCATGGCCAAGCTCGTCGGTCATATCGAGGAGCGCGGCGTCAGCAACGTCAGGCTCTATGACGACGATGCCACCCAGGTCCTCGATTGGCTGCCGGCCGCGTCGATCGACCAGATCGACCTGCTCTATCCGGACCCGTGGCCGAAGCGCAAACACTGGAAGCGCCGTTTCGTCTCCAAGGTCAATCTCGATCGCTTCGCCCGCGTGCTGAAGCCCGGCGGCGTGTTCTGCTTCGCCTCGGATATCGATACCTATGTCAACTGGACGCTGTTGCACTGCCGCGATCACGCAGCCTTCGAGTGGACGGCAGAGACGGCTTCCGATTGGCTGACGCCCTATGAGGGATGGCCGAGCACGCGCTACGAGGCCAAGGCACGCAGGGAAGGGCGAAGCTCCGCCTATCTCACCTTCCGGCGCGTCTAAAGCAATTCCAGGAAAAGTGCGAAGCGGTTTTCCGTCCGGAATTGCGGACTGGAAGATCAATTCCAGGAAAAGTGCGAAGCGGTTTTCTGTCCGGAATTGCGGACTGGAAGAATTCCAGGAAAAGTGCGAAGCGGTTTTCCGTCCGGAATTGCGGACTAGCAGATCAATTCCAGGAAAAGTGCGAAGCGGTTTTCCGTCCGGAATTGCGGACTGGAAGATCAATTCCAGGAAAAGTGCGGAGCGGTTTTCCGCTCGCGCTTGCGTCGCTCTCGAGAGCGACGGCTTCCATTCAAGCGTCCGATTGCCGTCTCCACCGACGGCAGCCTGTCAGTGCAGGGTGACCGTCTTCAGATCGTCCTCGGCCGCCTTGAAGAAGGTGCTGGAACGGTTGTCTGTCAGAAGGATCGGCGTACCGTCGGCACCGAAGAGCGCCCAGAGATCGATACCCGGTCCCATCTCCGGCGCTTCCGGGAAGCAGCGCGAGACTTCTTCCGAGCGCATTTTCCGGATGTAGCCGATTTCGCCTTCGCCGAGATGTGCGAGGTCGTTCTTCGACAGCGACGAGCTGATGTCTTTCAGTCCCATGGTGACACTCCGTGGTCGCCGGTGAGGGGAGAATCCCGCCGGTTATCCTACTCTGGGACTGAAATGTTAATTTTCTTTACCATACGAACCGGTTCGGGACGAACGAGGTCGACGGAGAGCAGGCCGTTGCGCAGTTCCGCGCCCAGAACCTTCATGCCGTCGGCGAGCACGAAAGTGCGTTGAAACTGGCGTGCCGCAATGCCGCGGTGCAGGTAATCGCGGTCGCCGTTGTCGATCTGCCGGCCGCGGATGACGAGCTGGTTCTCTTCGGTGGTGACTTCGAGGTCTTCTTCGGAAAAGCCTGCCACGGCGAGCGTGATGCGCAACCGTTCCGGTTCGTCGGTCGAGGCATCGCCGCGAACGCGTTCTATGTTGTAGGGCGGGTATCCGTCGTTGCCCTTGGCGATCCGCTCAAGGGTCTTTTCCATCGTATCGAAACCCAGCAGAAGCGGGCTCGTAAAAGGGGTAATACGGCTCATTCTTCAAGTCCTTGCGAGATCAAGCGACCGTTGTTCGGACCTGCCTTGCAGCATCCTTTCCGCAATATGGTAGCTGTGCGCAATGAGTGCAAGCCGCTTGCCTCCGGCGTGCACGCAAATCATAGTCCGCTCTCGCAGAATCCGGGAATGGGACAAAGGAACGCCAGGGCGTTTACTCCCGTCCGGCCCAATGCAACGTATCGATCGCGCCGAACAACGTGGTCCAGGGAGGACGAGAAAGTGCCCGTGCCGAGAAAGATAATCATAGACACCGACCCCGGGCAGGACGATGCCGCCGCCATCATGCTCGCCTTCGGCAGTCCGGAAGAGATCGACCTGCTCGGCATCACCGCGGTCGCCGGCAACGTGCCGCTGGCACTGACGGCCCGCAATGCGCGCATCCTGTGCGAGCTCTGCGACCGGCCGAAGGTTCGGGTGTTCTCGGGCGCCGACAAGCCGATTGCTCGCCCGCTGGTGACCGCCGAGCACGTGCACGGCAAGACCGGCCTCGACGGCCCAGAGCTTACCGAGCCGACAATGAAGCTCGAGGAGCAGCATGCGGTCGACTTCATCGTCGAGACGTTGCGAAAGGAGCCAGAGGGCACCGTGACGCTCTGCACGCTCGGCCCGCTCACCAACATCGCGCTGGCCCTGCAGAAGGCGCCTGACATTGCGCAGCGGGTCAAGGAACTGGTGATGATGGGTGGCGGCTTCTTCGAAGGCGGCAACATCACGCCCGCCGCCGAATTCAACGTCTACGTCGATCCCGAGGCAGCCGACATCGTCTTCCGTTCGGGCATTCCGATCGTGATGATGCCGCTCGATGTCACCCACCGGGTGCTGACCCACAAGGCGCGCGTCCAGAAGATCCGCGACATCGGCAGCCGCCCGGCGATCGCCATGGCCGAGATGCTCGAATTCTTCGAGCGCTTCGATATCGAGAAGTACGGCACCGATGGCGGCCCGCTGCACGATCCGACGGTCATTGCCTATCTGTTGCGCCCCGAGCTTTTCACCGGCCGCGATTGCAACGTCGAGATCGAGACCAAGTCGGAGCTGACGGCCGGCATGACCGTCGTCGACTGGTGGCAGGTCACCGGCCGGCCGCACAACGCCAAGGTCATGCGCTTCGTCGACGACCAGGGCTTCTTCGACCTTTTGACCGAGCGGCTGGCTCGCATCTGAGCCTCGGCTCAATCATCGTAGTCCAAACAAAAACGGCGCCCCGAGAGGCGCCGTTTTCTTTTGTCGTTCCGTTGATCAGAACTCTTCCCAGTTGTCCTGGGCAAGCGCGTTGGCGCCGGAGGTCTGGGTCAGCACCCGCTGCGTCGAAGCCGAGTAATTGCTTCGCGATGGGTTCGCCGCCGGAGCGGGCCGCGCCTCGCGGGCGGGGGCCGGGACCGGAGCGGGGCGTTCGGCCGCGCGCATGCGCTCGGCCGTGCCACGCAGCATAGCCGCCGAGGACGGTTGGGCCGATGCGGTCGCCTGCGCGACCCGGAAGCGGGCCACGAGCGTGTTGAGCGTTCGGGCTTCTTCGTTGAGCGCCATGCCGGCCGCGGTCGTTTCCTCGACCATCGCGGCGTTCTGCTGGGTTACCTGGTCCATCTGGTTGACGGCAGAGTTGATCTCCTTCAGGCCGACGGCCTGTTCCGAAGCGGAGCTGGAGATCTGGCGGATGAGGCCGTTGATCTGCACGACCTGCTCGGCGATCTTTTCGAGCGCGCCACCGGCCTTGCCGACGAGATCAACACCTTCGCGCACCTGGCCGGCCGAGGTGTTGATCAATGTCTTGATCTCCTTGGCGGCATTGGCAGAGCGCTGGGCGAGTTCGCGCACTTCCTGGGCGACGACGGCAAAACCCTTGCCGGCCTCACCTGCACGCGCTGCTTCGACACCGGCGTTCAGCGCCAGAAGGTTGGTCTGGAAGGCGATTTCGTCGATGACGCCGATGATGCGGCTGACTTCGTGCGAGGACTGCTCGATGCCCTTCATCGCGGCAATCGCCTTCTGCACCACTTCGCCCGACTGTCCGGCATCGCTGCTGGCCACATCCACCGATTTGGCGGCGACCTTGGCGTTTTCGGCGCTGGCGTTGACCTGCGAGGTCAGCTCGTCAAGAGCCGCTGCTGTCTCTTCCAGGCTTGCAGCCTGCTGTTCGGTCCGGTGCGACAGGTCGTTGGCGGCGCTGCTGATTTCGCTGGTACCGTTGCCGATGTTGACGACCGAATGGTTGACGGTGCGGATCGTCTCTTCGAGGCTTTCCATCGCCGCGTTGAAGTCACGCTTGAGCTGCGCGTATTCGCCCGGGAAATCGTCGGTGATGCGGAATGCGAGATCGCCGGACGACAGATGCGAGAGACCCTTGCCGAGGCGGGCGACGATGTCGCGCTGAAGCGCGCTCGATTCTGCACGCTCGGTTTCCGAGCGGCCGCGTTCGCGCTCGGCCTGTTCGCGCTCATGGCGGGCTTCGCTTTCGAGGCGCTTGGTGTCGGCAAGCTGATGGCGGAAGCCTTCGAGCGCCTTGGCGACTTCACCGGTTTCGTCGGAACGATCCTGGCCGGCGATCGCCTTGGTGTAGTCACCGTGGCTGAGGTCGTTCACGTCCTTGACGAGGCTTGCCAGCGGCTTCTGCACGAAACCACGAACCGCGAGATAGAGACCGAGCAACACAGCGCCGAGCACGACGAGGCCGCCGACGATCATCATGTAGGTCTGATCCTTGACCGGCGCATTGATCGCGGTACGCGGCACGTCGACGAGCACGACCCAGCTGGTGTTCACGCCCGAGAGAGTGAACGGATAGACGAGACGGTCGAAGGGCTCGTTGCCGTCATAGGAGAGGTTGGAGATGATGCCCGGCTTGCCGGAGGCGAGCGCGTTCTTGACGACCTCGTTGCCTTCGCCGTCATACTCCTTGAGCAGAAGGTCCGGGATCGGCGCGACCAGCCATTTGCCGGTCTGCGACAGCAGGTAGACGCGGCCGGTGTCGAAGGGCTTCAGCTTCGAGAGGCCATCGCCGAGCGAGGCGAGCGAAATGTCGACGCCGGTGACGCCGAGAAGCTTGCCGCCGGACATGACCGGGTAGGCGATCGAACTCATCGCGGTCGGAACGTCGGTGTCCTGCGCGGTGTAGGGCTGGGTGATTGCACCCTTGCCGCTTTTTGCAGCGAGTTTGTACCACTCGGCCGCATAGTCAGCGCCGAAAGTGGAGTACTGGATTTCGTTGGTGCGGCTCTTCGACCAGTAGGGCGTGAAGATGCCCTTGTCGTTACCGCCCAGTTCCTTGTTGTTGACGAGGTCTTCCTGGCGACCATCGAAAGCCTTGGGTTCTTCCGCGAACCAGCTGCCGAAGGCGAACGGGTTCTGCTCGAGGTTTGCCCTGAGGATGTTGATCACCCCGGTGCGCTCCAGCGACTTTTCGGCGTGTGCGCGGCCGAGGATGCCCGCCATCGAGCGGGCAGCACTTGCAAGCTCGCCGATGTCGCCGGCAATGTCGGAGGCTATCGCGCGGGCTTCGCCGCCAGCCTGTTCGAGGACCAGCGTTTCGACGCGGTCCTGGGTCTGGGATATGAGAACGAAATTCGAGGCAAGCAGGACAAGTGCGATCGTGCCGCCTGTCACCGCGATCAGTTTGGTCGCCAGCGATTTGGCTTGGAACTTGAACATGAAATCCTCACGTGCTGGGAGGTTCGCAGGTTTTCACCTGCGGTGGACGCATTTCGCAATGGGGGTGAACTCCATCATGGAGCGTCAGATGCCGACCGGCATGTTGGAGACGACCAGGCGCTTCGGCCGGTTTTCTCACGGTCCTGAATAGACTGGAGATTCTTAAGATAGGGCCAACACGGACGCTGTTTTACGCATCGCTTGCATAAAATTGCACGCAAAGTTTTATGTCCGCGACATCGGCTGTCCGGATTGCGCAAGCGGCCGTCGGGAGGGTGAAATCTATGCGGGCCAGGGCCTGGGAAAAATGAGACGGGCGACTTCGCCCGTCTCAAGTGCGTGCTTTTTCGCGCAGGATTTAGAGACGCGAGGCCACGTCCGCAGCAAGCGGGATCGAGGGCTGGGCGCCGCTCTTCAGGCAGGCGAGAGAGCCGGCGACTGCTGCGCGGCGCAGAGCGTCGGGGAAGGCGATGCCGGCATCGAGGCTGGCTGCGAGATATCCGCAGAAGGTGTCGCCGGCGCCGACGGTATCGACCGGCTCGATCTTCAGGCCCTTGGCGCGCTGGATCTCGCCTTCATGTACGGCCACCACGCCTTCGGCGCCAAGCGTGACGATGACCGTCTGGCCGGTCTCCGCGTGCAGCGCCTTCATCGCTTCTTCGCGCTCAGTACTCCCGATACCGCTCTTGCCGGCCAGCAGTTCGAATTCGGTTTCGTTGGCAATGACGATATCGGCGAGGCGGCCGAGGCGGGCTGCCTCCGGTGTCAGCGGCGCGATGTTGATGACCGAACGCACGCCCTTCTGTTTGGCGGCGGTGAGCGCCTTCTCGACCGAGGCGGCCGGAATTTCGAGCTGCAGCATCAAGGTATCGCTGGGCTTCATGCCGTCGACGGCCTTCACCGCATCGGCTTCATCGACCGTCGCATTGGCGCTGGCGACGACGACGATGACATTTTCGCCGTCGCCGCCGACGAGGATATGGGCGGTGCCGGTCGGCTCGCTGACCGTCTTGGTCAACGACAGGTCGGTGCCCGCACCCTTCAACAGCTCGAGCGCGCCGTCAGCAAAGCTGTCCTTTCCTACTGCGCCTGCCATCTGCACCGTCGCGCCGGCACGCCGTGCGGCCAGCGCCTGGTTTGCGCCCTTGCCGCCGGCGGCGGTTGAGAAGCTGGTGCCGGCGACGGTTTCGCCGGGCTTCGGAAGGCGTGCGGTGGTGGCGATCAGATCCATGTTGATGGACCCAAAAACAGTAATCATGTGAAACTATCCTGTCGGCTTTGCGAATTGGGCCGGAGAGTGCCCGACAGCCTCAGTCCTCGTCAACCACCCGCAGGCGCAATTGCCCGACCCGATTGTCGACCGCGGCACGTGGTTCGTCCGCGTCCCGTGTGCCGCCTTCCGCTTGCAGCTCTAGGGCCTCGATCTTGGCCCCGCGGCGGGTGAGCTTGCTGGAGGAAACGAGGATGTCCTCGACATCCTTCTGGCTCATGGCGAAATGGCCCTGCAGCTTGCGCACGCGCTCGTCGAGACGGCCGAGATCCTCCATCAGCCGCGCGACTTCGCCCTGGATCAGGTGCGCCTGCTCGCGCATGCGCGCATCCTTGAGGATTGCCTGGATCACCTGGATCGACAACAGCAGCAGGGAGGGCGAGACGATGACGATCCGCTGGCGATGCGCCTTCTGCACGATCGCTTCGAAATGCTCGTGGATCTCCGCAAAGATCGATTCCGAGGGTACGAAGAGGAAGGCGGTGTCCTGCGTCTCGCCCGGGATCAGATACTTGCCGGCGATGTCGCGCACGTGCGTTTCCATGTCGCGGCGAAAGAGTTGGGCGATCTGCAGGCGCCGCTCCGGGGTCGGAGCATCCCGCATCGCGTTCCAGGCTTCGAGCGGAAATTTGGCGTCGATGACCAGCGGCGGCTGGCCGTTCGGCATGCGGATGGTGCAGTCGGGCCGCGCCCCGTTCGACAGCGTCGCCTGGAATTCGAAGGCACCCATCGGCAGCCCGTCGGCGATAATCGCTTCCATGCGCGACTGGCCGAAGGCGCCGCGCGTCTGCTTGTTCGATAGAATCGCCTGAAGTCCGGCCATGTCTTTGGCGAGCGACTGGATGTTGTTCTGGGCCGTGTCGATGACCGCGAGGCGCTCCTGCAGCCGGCGTAGGTTCTCGTGTGTCGCCTTGGTCTGCTCGCTGATCGAGGCGCCGATGCGATGGGTCATGCCGTCGATGCGCTGGCTGAGTGTCTGGTTGAGCTCCGCCTGCCGGGCGCCGAACACCTCGGCCATGGCCGCGACCCGCCCTTGCATCTCCGTCTGTGCTGCCAGCAGCATTGCCATCTGTTCCTGCCGCTCGTCGTCGCGGGGATTGCGCCGGCGCGAGAGCGCCATCAGGCCGGCAACAGCCAGCACAAGGCCGGCGGCAATCGCCAGATGGCCCAGGGTAATCGGCAGGGTGCCGATGAAAAACAACGGCTGGGCGAAGGGAAGGGGCGCGGGTTCCATGCGCCAAACCTAACAGATTCTCTCGCGAAGTGTAGATCAAAACGAGAACATGTGTGCGCGGCGGTTAACGCCCGACGAGGGACGAGCGGGTGCCGCAGGTGGCAAGGCAATTTCCTTGCGCGTCGATGGAAAGATCGGCTATGGGAGCATCATGACCATCAAGCCGCTTATCATCCTTCCCGATCCTGTGCTTCGCCAGGTTTCAACGCCGATCGAAACCGTCGACGCGGACGTCCGCCGTCTGGCCGATGACATGCTCGAAACCATGTACGATGCCCCCGGCATCGGCCTTGCCGCGATCCAGATCGGTGTCGCCAGGCGCATGCTGGTGCTCGACGTTTCGAAAGAGGGCGACGAGAAGACGCCGCTTGTCTTCATCAACCCCGAGATCGTCGCTTCGTCCGACACCTATTCGGTTTACGAGGAAGGCTGCCTGTCGATCCCGGACTACTACGCCGAGGTCGAGCGCCCCGCCGTCATCACCGTCAAGCACCTCGACCGCGACGGCAAGGAACAGACGATCGAGGCCGAAGGCCTGCTCGCCACCTGCCTGCAGCACGAGATCGACCACCTGAACGGCGTGTTGTTCATCGACCACATCTCCAAGCTCAAGCGCGACATGGTGATCCGCAAGTTCACCAAGGCTGCCAAGACGCGCGGCGCAAAGGCGATCTGAGCCTTCAATCGCGGAAGATCACGCGAAATTTTGAAGGCGGGAACCCATTGAACATTCCAGGAAGAGCGTGAAACGGCTTTCCTGGAATTGTCCTGTTTTTAGAGAATGAGATCATTTCGCCGTTTCCCCGCATGAAGTGATCTGAAAGGACGGAGTTACCGCCTTGTCGCTTCGCATCATCTTCATGGGCACACCGGAATTTTCGGTGCCGACACTGGCGGCACTTGCCGAGGCCGGTCATCAGATCGTCGCCGTCTACACCCAGCCACCGCGGCCGGGTGGCCGCCGCGGGCTCGATCTGCAGAAATCGCCGGTGCACCAGGCGGCCGAGCTTCTGGGCATTCCGGTGCTGACGCCAGTCAACTTCAAGGACGAGGCGGACCGCCAGACCTTCCGTGATTTCGACGCCGACGTCGCCGTCGTCGTCGCCTATGGCCTGCTTCTGCCTGAGGCCATCCTCACCGGCACCAAGCTCGGCTGCTACAACGGCCACGCCTCGCTGCTGCCGCGCTGGCGCGGTGCAGCGCCCATCCAGCGCGCGATCATGGCCGGCGACCACGAGACCGGCATGATGGTGATGAAGATGGAAAAGGGGCTCGATACCGGCCCGGTCGCCCTCACCAAGACGGTTCAGATCGGCGAGACGATGACCGGGGGTGAATTGCACGATCGCCTGATGCAGGTCGGCGCCAGTCTGATGCGGGAAGCGATGGCGAAGCTCGAGGCCGGCGATCTGCCGCTGACGGTCCAGGCCGAGGACGGCGTCGTCTACGCCCAGAAGATCAGCAAAACGGAAACCCGCATCGATTTCACCCGTCCCGCCCGCGAGGTGCACGACCATATCCGTGGCCTGTCGCCATTCCCGGGCGCCTGGTTCGAACTTGAGATCGCTGGCAAGCCGGAACGCATCAAGGTTCTGAACTCGGAGCCTGCTTCCGGCGAGGCCGAGGCCGGCACGGTGCTCGACGACAACCTGGCGATTGCCTGCGCCGAGGGCGCCGTTCGGCTCACCCGCCTGCAGCGCGCCGGCGGCAAGGCGTTGGGTGTGGCCGATTTCCTGCGCGGAACGCCGGTTGCGCCCGGCACGAGGGTCGGCTGATGCCGCGGTTCAAGCTGACCGTCGAATATGACGGCTCGGACTATGTCGGCTGGCAGCGGCAGGACAACGGAGAGTCCGTCCAAGGGGCGATCGAAAAGGCGATCCTGTCGCTGACCGGAGAGACCGTGTCGATCCGCGGCGCCGGCCGCACCGATTCCGGTGTGCACGCCAGTGGCCAGGTCATGCATGCGGATCTCACGCGTCCGTGGAAGCCCTACACGCTGCGCAACGCGCTAAATGCCCATCTGGGGCTTGCGGGCGAGCGGGTGGCGATCCTCGGGGCCGAGGAAGTGTCCGAGGAATTCGACGCGCGCTTCTCGGCGCTGCGCCGCCACTATCTCTACCGCATTATCTCGCGGCCCGCGCCGCTGGCGCTTGAAGCCCGGCGCGCCTGGTGGGTGCCGAAGCCGCTCGACCATGAAGCCATGCATGCAGGCGCCCAGCGCCTCGTCGGCCATCATGACTTCACCACCTTCCGCTCCGCCCATTGCCAGGCGGCGAGCCCGGTGCGCACGCTCGATCGGCTGGACGTCGCGCTTGTCGCCGGCGTTATAGAGATCCGCGCAACGGCGCAGAGCTTCCTGCACAACCAGATCCGCTCCTTCGCCGGCTCGCTGAAGCTGGCGGGCGAAGGCAAGTGGACGCCGGATGATCTGCAGGCAGCGCTTGAGGCCCGCAACCGCAAGGCCTGCGGCCCCGTGGCGCCGCCCGATGGGCTTTATTTCCTTCAGGTGGACTACTGATCCCGAAGTCCTAGCTTGTCGGGATCAGACCGAAGAAGCGCTGCAAGAGATCGCCGATCATCATCGACGGCAACAGGAACAGCGCCGTCAGCGCCGAGGCAAGCAGCGTCTGGTTGCCGGTCACCATGCGCAAGAGCCGGAAGAGCACCGCAACGCTGATGACGAGCAGCGTCAACCAGATGAAGCTCGTCAGCCCCTGGCTCCCGGGAATGACGACACGGATCGCCGCCGGCACTGCCATGGCGTAGGAGAGCGGAACCGAGAGCCAGTTTGTGGTAACGACGATCGGTACCACCGCTCCGGCAAATCCGAGTGGGCGCGAGAGAACGGCGATCAGCACCAGCGGCAAGAGCCAGCTGACGAGATCGACGACGAGCAGCTTGAAGATGAAGCCGATGCCGATCGTGGTGCCATCAGGCATGACCGAGAGGTAGTAGAGCCGCCAGGACGCCCAGGTGACGGCGATCGCCGGCAGGCACCAGAGCATGGACGTGAACGAGCGCCAGAGGCCACTCTCGCTGAAATCGAGCCAGCGGAAGCCTTCTTCGTTACCCTGCGCCAGGAGCCAGAGCCCCCGGATATAGGCAAGCACCTCATCAAGCAGCGGCATGGCCGAACCAGCGGGCGATGAAGGTTTCATAGATATTGGTCAGGGTCTCGAGGTCGGCGACGGCGACCCGTTCGTCGACCATGTGCATCGTCTGGCCGACGAGGCCGAACTCGACCACCGGGCAATAGTCCTTGATGAAGCGCGCATCCGAGGTTCCGCCGGTCGTCGACAGCTTCGGCTGGCGCCCCGTGACGGCTTCGACCGCGCCGGAGAGCGAATCGATCAGCGCGTTGTTGCGTGTGAGAAACACGTGGCTCGGGCGCTCGGCCCAGACGATTTCGTAGCGAACGGGGGCGCGGTCCGGACGCAGGCTACCGCTTGCCGCGGCACGGTCGAGCCGGGCGATGATCTCGGCCATCAGGCTATCCGCCGTCCATGTGTCGTTGAAGCGGATGTTGAAGGCGGCCGTCGCCTTGGCCGGAATGACGTTGACGGCACTGTTGCCGACATCGATCGTCGTCACTTCGAGATTGGACGGCTGGAAGCTCTCGGTGCCGTTGTCGAAGGGCGGGTCCATCAGCGCCTGCGTCAGTTGCAGGATGCCGCGCACAGGGCTGTCGGCAAGGTGCGGATAGGCCGCGTGCCCCTGCACGCCATGAACGGTGATGCGGCCGGACAGCGAGCCGCGCCGGCCGATCTTGATCATGTCGCCAAGGCTCTCCGGGTTGGTCGGTTCGCCGACCAGGCACGCATCCCAGCGCTCGCCCTTGTCGGCCGCCCATTGCAAGAGCTTGGTGGTGCCGTTGATCGCCGGTCCCTCTTCGTCGCCGGTGATGAGGAAGGAGACCGAGCCCTTCGGGGCGCCATGCTTTTCGACATGGCGGGCGATTGCCGCGACGAAGCAGGAGATGCCGCCCTTCATGTCGACGGCGCCGCGGCCATACATCTCGCCGCCGGAAATGTCGGCCGAAAACGGACCGTGGCTCCAGGCGGCCTCGTCGCCGACGGGAACGACGTCCGTATGCCCGGCAAACATCAGATGCGGGCCTTCGGTTCCAAGCCGCGCATAAAGATTCTCGATGTCGGGCGTGCCAGCCTCCTTGGCCATCACGCGGTCGACCGCGAAGCCGAGCGGCTTCAGCATGGCTTCAAGGGCTGCAAGCGCGCCGCCTTCGGCCGGGGTGACTGAGGGGCAACGAATGAGGGTGGCGAGATTGGCGATCGGATCGGTGGAGGTCATCTAACGTTATGCCGTCTGCATGGCCACGAAGGGCCTTGGGAATGGAGGCTGCTGGTTTATCCGATCGCCAGCGAACTGTCACGCAGGATGGGGCACGCGAGACGGGAACTGTGACGTCGAACGCAGAACGGCGCCGCGCCTGGGCGGAGGCGCAGGGCCGCAGCTTCAACGGGCCGGAAGGATCCGGCCCGCCTGAAGATCGCGAAGAGAATGGAGAAGGGCTTATTCTCCGGGTGCGAGATGCGGCGCCTCGATATGGGCTCCCGCGTGCTTCAGAGGCCGCTCGCCAGCGAGCTTGCGGATCAGCACGTAGAACACCGGCGTCATGAAGATGCCGAAGGCGGTGACGCCGATCATGCCGGCAAAGACCGCGATACCCATGGCCGAGCGCATTTCCGCACCGGCGCCGGTCGACATGACAAGCGGCACCACGCCCATGATGAAGGCCATCGAGGTCATCAGGATCGGGCGCAGACGCAGCCGGCTCGCTTCGATCGCCGCCTTGACCGGCGTGCTGCCCGACAGTTCCAGTTCGCGGGCGAACTCGACGATGAGGATGGCATTCTTCGCCGATAGCCCGACCAAGACGATCAGACCGATCTGGGTGAAGACGTTGTTGTCGCCTCCGGTCAGCCAGACACCGACGAGTGCCGCCATGATGCCCATCGGCACGATCAGGATGATGGCGATCGGCAGCGTCAGGCTCTCATACTGGGCCGCAAGCACGAGGTAGACGAGCAACAGCGCCAGCGGGAAGACCAGGATGCCGGAGTTGCCAGCCAGGATCTGCTGGTAGGTCAGGTCCGTCCATTCGTAGCCGATGCCCGGAGGCAGGGTTTCAGCGGCGATGCGTTCGATGGCTTCCTGCGCCTGGCCGGACGAGAAACCCGGTGCCGGGCCGCCGTTGATGTCGGCCGACAGGAAGCCGTTGTAGCGGATCGCCCGTTCGGCGCCGACCGTCTGCTCGACCTTGAGAAGCGCCGACAGCGGGATCATCTCGCCGGATTGCGAACGCACCTTCAGCTTGCCGATGTCGTCGGCATGGCTGCGGTAGTTCGCATCCGCCTGGACGCGCACGCTGTATGTGCGGCCGAAGGCGTTGAAGTCGTTGACGTAGAGCGAGCCGAGGTAGATCTGCAGCGTCTCGAAGACGTCGGTGACGGCCACGCCGAGCTGGCGTGCCTTCACGCGGTCAAGGTCGGCATAGAGCTGCGGCACGTTGATCTGGTAGCTCGAATAGAGACCGGCCAGCTCCGGTGCCTGGTAGGCCTTGGCGAGGAAGGCCTTGGTCGCCTCGTCGAGCGCCTGGTAACCGAGGCCGTTCTTGTCCTCGAGCTGCAGCTTGAAGCCGCCGGTCGTTCCGAGACCCTGGACGGGCGGCGGCGGGAACATGGCGATGAAAGCATCCTGGATGACGCCGAATTCCTGGTTGAGCTGCATGGCGATCGCGCCGCCGGACAGTTCAGGCGTCTTGCGTTCCTCGAAGGGCTTGAGCGCGACGAAGACGATGCCGGAGTTCGACGAGTTGGTGAAGCCGTTGATCGACAGGCCCGGGAAGGCGATGGCGTTTTCGACGCCCGGGTGCTTGAGCGCAATTTCGCTCATCCGCTTGATCACGTCTTCCGAGCGGTCGAGCGTGGCTGCGTCCGGAAGCTGGGCAAAGCCGATCAGGTACTGCTTGTCCTGCGCCGGTACGAAGCCGCCGGGGACCGCGCGAAACAGCGTGAAGGTGACGCCGAGAAGCACGACATAGACCACCATGATCAGCGACTTGCGTGTCAGGATGCGACCCACACCGCGGCCATAGGCTTCCGAGCTTGCCCCGAAGAAGCGGTTGAAGCCGCGGAAGAACCAGCCGAAAAGCCTGTCCATCACCCGCGTCAGCCAGTCCTTCGGCGCGTGGTGGTCCTTCAAGAGAAGGGCAGCCAGCGCCGGGGAGAGCGTCAGCGAGTTGAGCGCCGAGATCACGGTCGAGATGGCGATCGTCAGCGCGAACTGGCGATAGAACTGGCCGGTGAGGCCGGTGATGAAGGCGAGCGGCACGAACACCGCGACGAGCACCAGCGCGATCGCGATGATCGGACCCGAGACTTCCTGCATGGCGCGGTAGGTCGCCTGGACCGGCGACAGTCCCTGCTCGATGTTGCGTTCGACGTTTTCCACCACGACGATCGCGTCGTCGACGACGATGCCGATCGCAAGCACGAGGCCGAAGAGGCTGAGCGCGTTGATCGAGAAGCCGAAGACATACATGACGGCGAAGGTGCCGACGATCGAGACCGGAACGGCGACGAGCGGGATGATCGAGGCGCGCCAGGTCTGCAGGAAGATGATGACGACGAGCACGACCAGCGCGATCGCCTCGAGCAGCGTGTCGACCACGGATTCGATCGAGGCGCGCACGAACTGTGTCGTGTCGTAGACGATGCCGTAGTCGACGCCTTCAGGCATGGTGAGCTTCATCTCGGCCATGGCCTTGCGGACGTCGTCCGAAATCTGGATCGCGTTCGATCCAGGTGCCTGGAAGACCGCCATGCCGACGGCCGGCTTGTTGTCTAGCAACGAGCGCAACGAGTACTCGGACGCGCCCATTTCGACGCGGGCGACATCGCCCAACCGAGTCACTTCGCCCTGGGCGCCGGATTTGACGACGATGTTCTCGAAATCCTCAGGCGTCTGCAGACGGCCCTGCGCGTTGACGGAAAGCTGCAGGTCGAGACCCGGGACGGAAGGCGAGGCGCCGATGACGCCGGCCGCCGCCTGGACGTTCTGGCCGCGCACCGCGTTGGCGATGTCGCCTGCGGCAAGGCCGCGCTCGGCTGCCTTCTGCGGGTCGATCCAGATGCGCATCGAATAGTCGCCGCCGCCGAAGATCTGCACCTGGCCGACACCTTCGATGCGGGCCAGCCGGTCCTTGACGTTGAGCACACCGTAGTTGCGCAGATAGTTGATGTCGTACTGGCCGTTGGGCGAAAGCAGGTGCACGACCATGGTAAGGTCGGGCGAGCTCTTGACGGTGGTGACGCCGAGGCGGCGCACCTCCTCGGGCAGCCGCGGCTCGGCCTGCGAGACGCGGTTTTGGACGAGCTGTTGCGCCTGGTCCGGATCGGTGCCGAGCGCGAAGGTGACGGTCAGCGTCATGAGGCCATCGGCGGTCGCCTGGCTCTGCATGTAGAGCATGTCTTCGACGCCGTTGATCTGTTCTTCAAGCGGTGTCGCCACCGTTTCGGCGATGACGGCCGGGTTTGCGCCCGGATATTGCGCGCGCACGACGATCTGCGGCGGGACGACTTCGGGATATTCGGAGATCGGCAGACCGGTCATGCCGATCAGGCCGGCCACGAAGATCAGGACCGATAATACGCCCGCGAAGACCGGGCGGTCGACGAAGAAGCGTGAGAAGTTCATGGTATCCCCCTTGGGATGCGTTCGGGCAGACCTCCGGCGGGCGCGGCGAAAAAACGCGCCGCGCGGCCATGTCTGCAGAGTGATGCCTTGGCTGGAGCCTCTTCACACCGGGCGAAGAGGCGCCGGGATTACTTGGCGATAGAGGCGGTCGTTTCCTCGACCTGCTGCGGCGCCACGACGACGCCGGGGCGAACCCGCTGCAGGCCGTTGACGACGATGTTCTCGCCGGACTTCAGGCCGCTTTCGACGATGCGCAGACCGTCGGAATTCGGCCCCAGCTTCACCTGGCGATACTCGACCTTGTTGTCGGTGCCGACGACGAAGACGAATTTCTTGTCCTGGTCGGAGCCGATGGCGCGGTCGCTGATCACAAGCTTTTCCTCGGGGTCCGGCTCGCCGATGCGGATGCGGACGAACTGTCCGGGGATCAGCCTGCCGTCGGCGTTTTCAAGCGCCGCGCGTACCCGGATCGTGCCGGTTGCCGCATCCACCTCGTTGTTGATGAGCTGGATATGGCCCAAGATCGGCGTGCCCTCGTCGGCGGCGGTGCCGACCTGGACCGGCAGGCGCTCGATCGCGTTGCCGCCGGCCGATGCTGCGAGCCGGGCGAGAGCGGTGGTGACCACTTCTTCGCTGGCGTTGAAGCTCGCATAGATTGGATCGACCGAGACGAGCGTTGTCAGCACAGGCGAGGCGGAACCGGCAGCAACGAGGTTGCCGGCGGTGACGTCGAGCCGGCCGACGCGGCCGGAGATCGGCGCACGGACCTCTGTGTATTGCAGATCGAGTTCGGCCGTGCGCAGCGCCGCCTTGGCCGAACGCACCTCCGCCTGAGCTTCGTCATAGGCGCTGGCGCGCTGGTCGACGCTGCTCTGCGGCACGGCGCTGGTGGTCACCAGCTTGCGGCCGCGCTCGAGCTCGATCTTGGCGAGCGAAACACGCGCTTCGGCAGCCTCGACCTGGGCCTTTGCCCGCTCGACGGCTGCGGCATAGGGCTCGGGATCGATCGTCACCAGGAGGTCGCCCTGCTTGACCAGCGCACCTTCGCGAAAGTGGGCTTTCAGGATGGCGCCGCCGACGCGCGGGCGCACCTCGACACGCTCGATCGCTTCAAGGCGTCCGGAGAATTCCTCCCAGGTGGTGATGCGCTTGGACTGCGCCCGCGCCACCGAGACCGGCACGGCCGGCGGAGGAGCGGCGGACGCATCGGTCGCGGCATCGGCCTCGAAATGCTGCGGCAGGCCGAACATGACGGCGGCGCCGCCGCCGACAGACAAAAGGATACTCAGGCCGGCGCCCCAGAGGGCCCGGCGGGTCACTGTCGATGTCATCTTTTCTCTCCTTGCCGGTTGGGAGCCGGCGCTTTGCGTTCGATGCCAGATCGGGGAATGAGCCTCTGAGCGGCCCCGCCTAACGCACCGTCATTTCCGCCGGCTTTGCCCCCGCCTTCTGGAAGAAGCGGGCGAAGATGCCGGTAATTTCCTTCTGCTGTGCCGACCAGCTTTCGCCGGTGCCTGCGTTCTGCGGCAACCATCCGGCGCGTCCGGGCAGCACGTGGGATTCCACCGCCACGCCCGCCTTGCGCAGGCGCTCGGCATAGGCTTCAGCCTCGTCGCGCATCGGGCACTCTTCGCTGGTCACGATCAGCGAAGGCACGAGGCCGGCGAGCCGCGTACAGTGGGCCGGCGCGGCGTAAGGGTGGGTGAAGCCACCGTTCTGGCCGAGATAGCGCTGCCAGCCGTCGGCGATCGATTGCGCCGAGGACTGGGGACAGTATTGACGGAACGATGCCGTTGCCAGGCACGGATCCAGCATCGGCGACAGCAGGATCTGGCCCTTGAGATCGGTCAGATACTGGTCTCGCGCCATCAGCGCGGCCCCGGCGGCGACATTGCCGCCAGCCTCTTCGCCGGCCACGAACAGCGACGACTTCTTGTGTGCGAACTGCGGGCAGCGCGCGCGCATCGACGACAGCATGGCATAGGCGACATCGAGGGCCGCGGGAAAGGGGTTGAGGCAGGCCGCGGAATATTCCGGAGATATCACCACCGCTCCGGCTGCCGCGAGTGCCTCGGCAACGCGCTCGCCGGCAGCGATCGTTCCGCCGACGAAGGAGCCACCATGCAGGTGCAGTACGATCGGCGGCGGATTGAGCAGGGTCTCGCCGCGGTAGACGCGTGCGGTGCACGAGCCTTGGCCCGTCTGCATCGTCTCCACTTTGAACTGTTCGCCCATCTCTCTTGCCTTCGGCCCGAGCCAAACCCACATGTGGCGACAACACGCCACGATAGGAGAATAGCATTGTCTTCTGTCTGGAATAGTCTTTTCAATCTGATTACACTATTCGTATTCTCGAACAATTACGGCTCTTGAAAATGGACCAGCTCACGGCCATGCGCGCCTTTCTCCGGGTCGTCGAAACCGGAAATTTCACCCGCGCTTCCGCTTCGCTGAATATGCCCAAGGCGACATTGACCAATCTCATCCAGGGATTGGAGGCGCATCTGCGCACAAAACTTCTGAACCGCACCACCCGCCGGGTGCTGGTAACGCCCGATGGCGCGCTCTATTACGAACGCGCTGCACGCCTTTTGACCGACCTCGACGAACTCGACGGCAGTCTTTCGAGCGCCCAGACCTTGCCGAAGGGACGGCTCAGGGTGGAGATGGCAAGCGCGATTGCCAACCTGATCGTGATCCCCGCGCTACCGGAGTTTCACAAGCGTTATCCCGACATCCAGATAGACCTCGGGGTCTCGGACAGGACGGTGGACTACGTGGCCGAGAATGTCGATTGCGCCATTCGCGTCGGTGCGCTCACCGACCAGTCCCTGATCGCGCGCCGCATCACCGAGATGAGCTTCGTCGCCTGCGCAGCGCCCGATTACCTCTCGCGCCACGCGATCCCGCAGCATCCCTCGGATCTCTCGAAGAACTGCTACGTCGTCGGCTACTTCCGGCCGCAGACCGGGCAGCAGTTGCCGTTCTACTTCAAGCGCGGCAACGAGGAGATTGAGGTGAACGGCCGCTATGCCGTGGCGGCGAATGAAGCCACCACCTATCTCGCGGCGGCGCGAGCCGGCCTCGGCGTCATTCAGGCGCCGCGTTTCATGGTGCGCGAGGACCTCGAGACCGGCGCCATGCGGCCGGTGCTGGAGGATTGGGAAGTCGAGCCCATGCCGATCTATCTCGTCTATCCGCCGAACCGGCACCTGAGCAGCCGGCTGCGCGTCTTTGCCGACTGGGTGGTCAAGATTGTCGCCCAGTCGCAGCTCGACGCTGCCTGACCGTCACGCGCGCTGGCTCGGTGCCATGCATGATCCGCGTTGCGCTGAGCGTCCGGGCGGAGTGCCGGGACCGCTCGCTCCCCGGTCGTCGGAGTAACAAAAAAAGGCGCCGCGATCGGATCGCAGCGCCTTGTTGATTGGCTTTTGGGTTGCCGTCGCCGGGCTCAGCCCTGGCGGTTCTTGGCGTTGCCCTTCGGCTTGGTTTTGGGCTTGAAGCCGCCGTCCTTGCCAGCGTCCGGCTTGCCCTTCTTCTTGTTGCCCCAGGGCTTTTCGGCGCCCTTCGCCGGCGGCCTGTCCTCGGTATGGGCGGGCCCATCGCTATAGGCGGCCTTCTTTTCGAACTTGCGCTTCGGCTTGAAGTCGCCGCGGTCGTCATTGCGAGGGGCGTCGTCGGAATAGGGGCGCTTCTTGGCAAAGCCCGGCTTATCCTTGGAGTAGTTCGGCTTGTCCCTCGAGAAACTCGGTTTTTCCTGGCGCTGCTGCGACAGATCCGGCGCACCGGCGAGCGGCTTCACGCGGATGCCCTTCTCCAGCATCTTGTCTTTGCCGATCGCCGACAGGAAGCGTTCGGCGCCTTCGGCGGTCATCTCGACGAAGGTCTCTTCCTGCTGCATGCGGATCGCGCCGATGTCGCGCTTGGTCAGCTTGCCGTGACGGCAGAGCATCGGGATAAGCCAACGCGGCTCCGCACTCTGCTTGCGGCCGACGGACAGCGAGAACCAGCTGCCGTCGCTGAAATCGGCCCGCTCGGCGCCGAAGTCCTCGCGCGGTGCGCGTTCGTCGCGGCGCGGCTTGGCGCCGACAGCGACTTCGATCAGGTCTTCCGGAGCGGACCGTCCGGAACGGAACTGGCGTACGAAGGCGGCGGCCATCTGCTCGGCACCGTGGCGCTCGATAAGTGCTGCCACGATCGCCTGTTCGTCCTCGCGGATCGGCTCGGCAAAGCTCGTATCGGCAAGCAGGCGCTCGTCGTCACGTTGGCTGACCTCGTCGGCCGACGGCGGGCGTGCCCAGGTCGCGGTAATCCGGCCGCCGTCGAGCAGGCGCTCAGCCTTGCGGCGCTGGTTGACCGGCACGATAAGGGCGCTGACGCCCTTCTGACCGGCGCGTCCGGTGCGGCCGCTGCGGTGAAGCAGCGTCTCGGAGTTGGTTGGCAGATCGGCGTGAATGACCAGTTCCAGGCCCGGTAGGTCGATGCCGCGGGCGGCAACGTCGGTCGCAATGCAGACGCGGGCGCGGCCGTCGCGCATGGCCTGAAGGGCGTGGGTGCGTTCGTTCTGGCTGAGCTCGCCCGAAAGCGCCACCACCGAGAAGCCGCGGTTGTTGAAGCGGGCGGTCAGATGGTTGACCGCGGCGCGGGTCGAGCAGAACACGATGGCGTTGCGCGCTTCGTAAAAGCGCAGCACGTTGATGATCGCGTTTTCGCGATCGTTCGGCGCAACGGTGAGCGCGCGGTATTCGATATCGACATGCTGCTTCTGTTCGGAAGCGGTGCTGATGCGTACGGCGTCGCGCTGGTAGTTCTTGGCAAGCGTTGCGATCGACTTCGGCACGGTCGCCGAGAACATCAGGGTGCGGCGATCGTCCGGGGACTCTTCGAGAATGAATTCGAGGTCTTCGCGGAAGCCGAGGTCGAGCATTTCGTCGGCTTCGTCGAGAACGATGGCGCGCAGCGAAGAAATGTCGAGCGAGTTGCGGCGAATATGGTCACAAAGGCGACCGGGCGTGCCGACGACGATGTGGGCGCCGCGTTCCAGCGTGCGCTTCTCGGTGCGCATGTCCATGCCGCCGACACACGAGGCGATTGTCGCGCCGGTCTCACCGTAGAGCCACTCAAGCTCGCGCTTGACCTGAAGCGCCAGTTCGCGCGTCGGTGCGATGGCGAGCGCCAGGGGGGCACCGGCAGGCCCGAAGCGGCGTTCGTCGCCAAGCAGCGTCGGCGCCAGCGCCAAGCCGAAGGCGACCGTCTTGCCGGAACCGGTCTGCGCCGAAACCAGGGCGTCGCGCCCGGCGAGTTCCGGATCGCGCATCGCCTGTTGAACCGGCGTCAATTCGTTGTAACCGCGTTTTGCCAACGCCTCGGCGATCGCAGGCGCGATCCCTTCGAATTCAGTCATATCTTGTCTTTCGGATATCGGTCGTAGAGCCCAGGACGAACGGATCGTCTCGGCGCCAATTGCCGCGGCCAACACGTCGCGGGCCTGTCATGGCGCGCTACATACGCGCTCACGCGGTTCTTGTACAGGGGCGAAGGGTTCAAGGGCCGGGTTCGTCGCTGCGCGCGCCGAACTCGTTGGGCCCCTGATCGCCCGGCCAGAGGCAAAGGGCGATGAAGACGACCGGGCTCAAGACCGGGATAAACAGAGTGAGGGAAAGCGGGCCGGGATAGCCGATATCGTGCAGGCGCTTGATCGCCAGCATGGCGATGGAGGGCAGCGAGACGAGGCTCGAGACGACGAATGCCAGCGTCCAGAGCGCCAGCACCGTCTCATTGCCCTCGTTGGCAACCATCCGGGCGACCATGAAGCCGCCGATCAGGAACCAGAACAGCCAGGAAAGAAAGAAGGGCAGGCGGCCGATGCGACCGGAGGGGCTGAAGAACAGCCAGGTCATGCTCGGCTGCGGCCCCTCCGGTGTCATCGCGATCAGTCCCGAAGCAGTTCGTTGATGCCGGTCTTCGAGCGGGTCTTCTCGTCGACGCGCTTGACGATGACGGCGCAATAGAGGTTCGGCGCCGGCTGGCCGTTGCCCATGGTCGAGCCCGAGGGCATCGAACCTGCGACGACGACCGAGTAGGGCGGCACTTCGCCATAGGTCACGTCGCCGGTGGCGCGGTCGACGATCTTGGTCGACTTGCCGATGAAGACGCCCATGCCGAGGACCGAGCCTTCGCGCACGATGCAGCCTTCGACGACTTCCGAGCGGGCGCCGATGAAGCAGTTGTCTTCAATGATCGTCGGGCCGGCCTGCATCGGCTCCAGCACGCCGCCGATGCCGACGCCGCCCGAAAGGTGCACATTCTTGCCGATCTGGGCGCAGGAGCCGACGGTCGCCCAGGTATCGACCATCGTGCCTTCGCCGACATAGGCGCCGAGATTGACGAAGGAGGGCATCAGGATGGCGTTGGGGGCGATGTAGGCCGAGCGGCGCACGACGCAGTTCGGAACGGCGCGGAAGCCGGCCTTCTCGAACTCGTTGACGCTCCAGCCGTCGAACTTCGAGGGCACCTTGTCCCACCAGACCGATTGGCCCGGGCCGCCCTTGACGATTTCCATCGGGTTGAGGCGGAAGGAGAGCAGCACGGCCTTCTTCAGCCACTGATTGACCGTCCAGTTGCCGTCTTCGCCGCACTGGGCAACGCGGACCTTGCCGCTGTCGAGCAGGTTCAGCGCCGTCTCGACGGCATCGCGCACCGCGCCGCGCGTTCCGGTGTTGACGGAGTCGCGGTCTTCAAAGGCGGCTTCGATCGTCTGCGACAGGGAGGCGAGGTCGTGGTTCGTCATCGGAATTCCTTAAAGTTCGGCGGTTATCCTGCGAAAGCTCTACTGCATAAATCCGAAAATCGGAATCGATTTAAGGACAAAATTATGCAGCAGATCTAGCTGCTGCAGCGACCTTGACACGTCCTGAGCGGCGGTGGCTGCACGACGTGATCCTGAAAAGTTGAAGGGCTTTTCAGGTCCCTGGAGTGGCCGGGGCTTGGCAAACTGAGGCGAACACGGCACTACAGCGCCGCGTACCCGTTCGGGATACGCAAAGGCCGCCGCAGCGCGCTGATGCGCTTGCGACCTTCATGACCGAGGATTGAGGATAGGACGCGTCTGGACGAGATGCCGATTGTCCGGAACGCGACGGGAAAGACGAGAATATGGCACGCATGAAGAAGCGCGCTCTGCGCCGCAAAGATGGGGTCTGGGATCCGCTGGCCGACAGCTCGCAGAGCCGGCAACGCGCACAGACCGTTCCGGTCACGCCGCAATCGGCTTCGCCTTCCTATCGCCTCGCCTATATCGACGACGATTTTCTCTGCCGCGAGGAACTGCGCCCGATCCGGCTGCAGCTCGAACTCCTGAAGACCGAAATGATGCTGGAAGAGCGCGGCATCAACTCCACCGTCGTCATGTTCGGCGGCGCTCGCATTCCTGAGCCCGGCGGCGACGCCTGGGCGGCGAAGAACGAGACGCAGCGCAAGAACCTCGAAGCCGCCTCGGTCTATTACGAGGAAGCACGCAAGTTCGCGCGGCTCTGCTCCGAGCATTCGGCCAAGCTGCACTACAAGGAATATGTCGTCGTCACCGGCGGCGGGCCGGGCGTGATGGAGGCGGGCAATCGCGGCGCCGATGATGTCGGCGCGCCGTCGATCGGCCTCAACATCGTGCTGCCGCACGAGCAGGCGCCCAATCGCTACGTGACGCCCGAACTGTCGTTCAACTTCCACTATTTCGCCATCCGCAAGATGCACTTCCTGTTGCGCGCCAAGGCCGTCACCGTTTTCCCGGGCGGCTTCGGCACGCTGGACGAGCTTTTCGAGACGATGACGCTGATGCAGACCGGGCGTCTTGCGCTGGTTCCGCTCATTCTCTTCGGGGAAAAATTCTGGCGCTCGATCGTCAATTTCGAGGCGCTTGCCGAGTTCGGCACGATCGCGCCCAACGATGTCGACCTAGTCCACTTCGTCGAAACGGCCGAGGAAGCCTGGGAGATCATCTCCCGCTTCTACGAAACGGTCGATCCGAAGTCGGTGCCGATGGCGAACGGCCGCCGCTGAAACGATCTCGCGCGGAACGCCTCCGACAATGCGCATAGCCCCTCGCTGGGGGGAGCAAGGGGCTATGGGCTAGCCGGGAGCCTCTCCACCGGGCGGTGGGGAGAGAGAAGAGCTCCCGTCAGATCTTCTTGGTAAAGTCGGCCGCGTCGATGACGCCGTCGCCATTCTTGTCACGCCGCTTGAACATGGCTTCCGCGGCGCCTGAAACCTCGCTGGCACTCAAGGAGCCGTTGCCGTCGGTATCGACGCGCTTGAAGGCCTTGGGCCGCAGGCCAGGCAGCATGGCCGGGCGGGCTTCCTTCAGCTTGGCAAGGGCGGTCTCGCGCTCCGTGCCGGTCTTTGCCTTGGCGTCCTTCCAGGCCTTGCGCGCCTCACGGAAGGCCTCGCGCTTGACCTTCATTTCTTCGGCGCTGATCTGCCCGTCGCCATTGGTATCGAAGGTTTTGAAATTGTCGGAGATCCGCGCCTGGAACTCGGTGAGCGAAACCTTCTGGTCCTTGTTGGTGTCGAGGCGCTCTATCATGCGCTGGCCGCGCTGCTCGGGCGTCATCTTTTCGCGGGCAGCAAAGGAGGGGGAGGCCATTCCGGTGACGGCGACGGAGAGTGCAGCCACGCCGAGGATCAGGGTCTTGTTCGGCATCATGCGTCCTTTCGATCGGTTGTTTCTGATCGCAAGGATAGACGCGGGTGCAGCCGACGCCAGTTAAACTTTGGTAATTTAAGTCATTGGCCGAAAAGGGGTTTTTCGGCGGCAAAATTGTGTCGCAGCGGGCGGGACGCCGTCTTTGCGGCGTCCGCCAGCGCCACTCTAGAGATCTGTGAGGAGGCTCCGCAGGAAGCCGGTGAGGTCTTCCGTCACGTAGTCGATCTGCTCGTCGGTGTCGTTCGACTTTTCCCACGATTCCGCAAAGGTGTATTCGAGGTTCTGCGGCACCAGCAGCACCGTCTTCATGCCCAGCGCCTTCGGCACGAGGAGATTGCGCGGCAGGTCCTCGAACATCACGGCATTGCGGGTATCGACCCGGTGCAGGCTCATGAACTTGTCATAGGTCTCGCCCGCGGGCTTCGGCACGAAGTCGGCGGCGACGATATCGAAGATGTCGTCGAAATGGTCGAGGATCCCGAGCGCCCGGGCCGTCATCTGCGCATGGGCAACGCTGCCATTGGTGAAGATGAACTTGCGGCCGGGAAGCGACTTGATCGCTTCGCCGAGCGCCGGGTCGGCCGGAACGATCGAATAGTCGATCGCATGGGCCTGCTCGAGGAACTCGTTCGGGTCGATGCCGTGATGGACCATCAGGCCTTTGAGCGTCGTGCCGTGGTCGCGGTAATAGTCCTTCTGCAGCTTCTTGGCGTCGGCCGGATCGAGCGACAAAAGCTTCGCCACATAGGCCGTCATGTTGCGGTCGATCTGCGCAAACAGGTTGACGTGGTGGGGATAGAGCGTGTTGTCGAGGTCGAAGACCCAGTCGGTGACATGGGCGAATTCGGAGCGGGTCGGCAGGCGGTCGAGCTTTTTCATGACCGCCTTATGACACGACCGACCGTGGCGGCAAACGGGAAAATGGCGATGCGGGGCCGGGCGTAATGCTGGCGCATAGATTAGCGCTTTGAATTGGCGGTTGTGCGTGGCATCTTCCGGCTCGCGCGGTTTTTGGCTCGGGGATGCGGATGCCAATGTCGAACGAAGTATTCTATCTGCTCTTTCTGTTCGGGTTTTACACGTTCACCGTCGTTACCTATTTCGCGCTTGGCTATGGCATCACATGGCTCAACGAGCGCAATCCCGAGCGAAAGATCCAGAAGGGACGCGGTTCCGACAAGCGCCGCAGCGCCGAGATCCGCCAGAGCCTCAAATCGATGTTCAGCGCCTGCCTGCCGCTGACGATCGGACTCTACGCCCAGCAGAAGGGCTGGGCGCCGGCGCCCTGGACGCTTACCTGGTGGAACGCCCTGCCGCTCTTCGTGCTCAGCATGATCCTCTACGATGCCTGGTTCTATTTCATGCACCGGCTGCTGCACACCAAGTGGCTCTATCCGCTGCATGCCCTGCATCATAAAAGCGTGGCGCCGACGATCTGGAGCACCTATTCCGAGGACGTCTTCGACAACTTCCTGCTTCAGAGCTTTTCGGCCGTCGTCGTTTTCGTCGTGCCGTTTCCGCCGCTGGTGCTCATCGCCCATCGGCTGTTCGAACATTTCAACGGCATGATCGGCCATTGCGGCTTCGAGTATTTTGCCGCCTCCACCGCGCGCTACCCGTCTCCGCTGCTGTGCACGACGTTCCATGATCAGCACCATTCGGGCTTCAGGTACAATTACGCCAACTACTTCTCCTTCTGGGACCGTGTGCTCGGAACGCTCGCGCCGAACTACGATCAGCGGGTAAAGACCTTCGAGGACGAGGCGCCCCGGATCACGATCAGCGAGAGCACGGAGCTCGCAGAGGCGCGGGAAAGGGCGGACTAGCAACCGGTCCGTTAGGTGGTCCTTGGCAACGAGCCGGCCTGCATGCTAGCTCGAAACGATGGAAACCTGGGTCCTCATCACCATCGCCGCGGCCTTCCTTCAGAACGTCCGCTCCGCAATGCAGAAACACTTGAAAGGCGTCATGGGCACGACGGGCGCGACCTTCGTGCGCTTCGGCTTCGGCCTGCCGTTCGCCTTCCTCTATCTCGTTGTGCTCTGGCAGGTGGTGGGCCGTCCGCTTCCGGTGCCGAACGGCACTTTTTTCCTTTGGGCGGTGATCGGGGGGCTGGCGCAGATCGCCGCAACCTTCCTGCTCGTCCATCTCTTCTCCTTCCGCAACTTCGCCGTCGGCACCGCCTATTCGCGCACGGAACCGGCGCAGGCAGCGCTCTTCGGCCTGATTTTCCTCGGCGAAAAGGCGAGCGAGGGCACGCTGGTGGCAATCGCCATCTCGGTCGTCGGCGTGATGCTGATTTCGGTGGCGCGCACGACCCTGAGTGCGCGCACGCTGGTGACCTCGGTATTCTCGCGCACGGCCGGCATCGGCTTGCTGTCCGGCACCTTCTTCGGCCTTTCGGCCGTCGCCTACCGTTCGGCGTCGCTGGCACTGGCGCCGAGCCTGCCGGCACCCGACTACATGATGCAGGCAAGCTTCACGCTCGGCTTCGTCATCCTCTTGCAGACCGTGGTCATGCTGATCTGGATCGTGGTGCGCGAACGCGACGAGCTGCCGCGCATCGCGGCTGCCTGGAAGCCGGCCTTTGTCGTCGGTTTCGTCGGCGCGTCTGCCTCCTTCGGCTGGTTCATGGCGATGACCCTGCAGCAGGCGGCCGTCGTCAAGGTCGTCGCCCAGGTGGAAATGCTCTTCACCTTCGCCTCGTCCTTTTTCATCTTCCGCGAATGGATCAACAGACTGGAGCTATTGGGTTGCCTGCTGATCGTGCTCGGTGTCGTCATGCTGGTGCTGATCTGAAAAATAGACGCCCGAAAACCGGCGTCTCCCGAGCCGTGGTCATGCTAGAACCGCGGCATGTTGTTCGATCTTCCCTCCGATGAAACGCTCTACGACGCCTTGATGGCGCGCAGCAGCGAATACGAAGGTTCGGCCTTCGTCTGCGTCAAGACAACAGGCGTCTTCTGCCGCCTGTCCTGCCCGGCCCGCAAGCCGAAGCGGGAAAACACGATCTTCGTCGGCTCTATCGGCACCTGCCTGGAGACGGGGTTCCGTCCCTGCCAGCGCTGCCGGCCGCTTGCCACGTTCGGCGCCAAGGATCCGCTCGTCCAGGAGCTTCTGCAGGCGCTGGAAGCAGCACCGGAGCGCCGTTGGAGCGAGGACGACATCGTGTGCCGCGGGCTTGATCCCTCGACCGTCCGGCGTGCCTTCAAGCGCGCGCTCGGCATCACCTTCCTCGATCTCGCGCGCCATCGTCGCCTGGGGCTCGCCGCCCGCCAGCTCGCCGACGGTGGTCGGGTGATCGACGCCCAGCTCGAGGCCGGCTACGAGTCGCCGAGCGGGTTTCGCGCAGCCTTCCAGCGCCTGCTCGGCGATGCGCCGGCGGCAGCGCAGGGGAGGGCGCTGCTCTCGTCCGACTGGATCGAAACGCCGATCGGGCCGATGGTCGCGGTTGCCGATGCGACGCACCTCCATTTGCTGGAGTTCCACGAACGCAAGGCGCTGCCGACGGAACTGGAGGCGCTGAAGCGCGCGACGCGCTCGGCCATCGTCCCCGGCCGGACGGCGCCGATCGATCAGATCGAAGGCGAGTTGAAGAGCTATTTCGCCGGCGAGGCGGGCGGATTTCAAACTCCGCTTGCGCCCGGGGGAACGCCCTTCGAGCGCAACGTGTGGGCGAAGCTCGTGAAGATTCCCGCCGGCGGGACGCGTTCCTATGGTGACATTGCCCGCGAGGTCGCTACGATCCAGTCCGCACGTGCGGTCGCCAAGGCCAACGGTTCCAACCGGATCGCCATCGTCATTCCGTGCCACCGTTGCATCGGCGCGGATGGCTCATTGACCGGTTACGGTGGCGGGCTCTGGCGGAAACAGTGGCTGCTTCGGCACGAGGCGAAAATGAAACCAGTCAGCCTGTTGGTGGAGGAAACACAATGAACCAGAAGGAAAAGGCGCTCGCCTTCGCCGCCCTGCATAAGAAGGGTGACCCGGTAGTGCTCTACAACATCTGGGACGCCGGCAGCGCCAAGGCCGTGGCAGAGGCCGGTGCCAAGGCGCTTGCGACCGGAAGCTGGTCGGTGGCGGCCGCCCACGGCTTCGGCGACGGCGAGAAGGTGCCTCTGGCCTGGCTTGCCGATATCGCACGCCTGATCGTGGCGAGCACCGACCTGCCCGTCAGCATCGATTTCGAAGGCGCCTACTCCGACGACGCTGCGACCGGTGCCGCCAATGTCTCGCGCATCCTCGACGTCGGCGCCATCGGCATCAACTTCGAGGACCAGATCGTCGGCAAGGGCGGCGTGCACCCGGTCGAAAAGCAGGCGGAGCGCATCCGCGCCATCCGCGAGATGGCTGACCGGCGCGGCATCCCCCTGTTCATCAATGCCCGCACCGATCTCTTCCTGCAGGAGGGTGACGAGAGCCGGCATGCCGGCCTCGTCGACGAGGCGATCGCCCGCGGCAAGGCCTATGCCGAAGCGGGCGCCAGCGGCTTCTTCGTACCGTGGCTGGTGGACGAGGCGCTGATCGCCAAGGTCTGCGCCGCCTCGATCCTGCCCGTCAACATCATGATGCGCCCGGCCGCACCCGACCTGAAGACGCTCGCCCGCGCCGGCGTGTCACGCGCCAGCTACGGTCCGGGCCCATACCGCGTGATGATGGAAGAATTGAAGGCGGCGGCGACCGAGGTCTACGCTCCGCGCTGAGCTCGGGGCTCGATGAAATCGCGCTGCGCAAGTTGCGCGATTTCACCGCGAAAACGTACGTTTTTGGCCGCAGCCTGGAGCTGTTATTTCCGCAATCTTCAGCTTTATCGTGTCTCTGGCAATTCTTTGCGACCCAAGAGGCACCGTATGAAGATTGTTCTGCTCAATCCGCCGCATACGGCCATCGGCAGCCGTATTCCCGACGATCATCTTCCGCCGCTCGGCCTGCTCGCCGTTGGCGGGCCGCTCATCGATGATGGCCACGCCGTGCGGCTCATCGATTGCGAATTCGGCCCTTTGGGCTTCGAAGAGATTGTCGCACGCGTGCTCGACGACTGCCCGGATCTTCTGCTGATCGGTCATTCGGGGTCGACGTCGGCCCACCCGACGGCCAAGCGTATTGCCAGCGATGTCAGAATGACCGCACCGTCCGTCCGGGTGATCTATGGCGGTGTGTTCCCGACCTATCATTGGCGCGAGGTTCTAAGCGAGGGCGGCGCCTTCGATTACATCGTCAGGGGAGAGGGCGAAGAGACAGTGCGACGGCTCGTGCGCGCCCTGTCATCCTTAGAACCCTTGAGCGAGGTTCCGGGCATCGCCTATCGCGATGATGACGGGGTTGCGCTCGCCACCCGTCCGACCGAGGCGATCGCCAATCTCGATGCCTACCGCATCGGCTGGGAGTTGATCGAGCATCGGCACTACAGTTATTGGGGCGGAAAACGCGCTGTCGTGCTGCAGTTTTCGAGAGGGTGCCCGCATTTGTGCAACTATTGCGGCCAGCGCGGTTTCTGGACGCGATGGCGGCACCGGGATCCGGTCGCGTTCGCTAAGGAGATCGCCCGCCTCCACCGTGAAGAGGGCGTGGAACTGATCAATCTCGCCGACGAAAACCCGACCTCGTCGCGCAAGGGCTGGCTCGCCTTCCTGAACGCCATGATCGCCGAGAACGTGCCGGTGCAGATCGTCGGCTCGACGCGGGCAGACGATATCGTGCGCGATGCCGACATATTGCACCTCTATCGCAAGGCCGGTGTCGTGCGTTGGCTGCTCGGAATGGAAAACACTGATGACGCGACGCTGAAGCTGATCAAAAAGGGCGGGACGACCACGAGCGACCGGCAGGCAATCGCGCTCCTGCGCCAGCACGACATTCTTTCAATGGCCACCTGGGTGGTCGGCTTCGAGGAGGAACGCCTGAGCGATCTTTGGCGTGGTTTCAGGCAACTTCTTTCCTACGACCCGGACCAGATCCAGGCGCTCTACGTCACGCCGCACCGGTGGACCCCGTTCTTTGGCCTCGCCAGGGATCGCACCGTCATCGAGCCGGACATGCGCAAGTGGGATTACAAGCATCAGGTGCTGAAGATGAAGCACCTTCACCCGGTCGTGCTTTTTCTGAGCGTGAAATTGATCGAGGTCGCGATCCAGGCGCGGCCAAAGGCCCTTGCGCGCGTCCTCCTGCACCGCGACCCGCAGCAGCGCCATTCGATGCGGTGGTACACCCGCATGGGGCGCAGGGTCTGGTTTCACGAGCTCTACGAATTCGTCTTCCGCCGCCGCCATTTCGCCGCCGGGCCGTCGCTTGAGGTGTTCTGGGGAGCGCCGCAGGAGGCCGAGGAGGAATCGATGTTACCGCCCCGCAGGCGCCATCCATCGGACAGCGAGGCCACATAAAAAATCCGGAAGCTGTGTGAGACGGCTTCCGGATCCTCGTCATGTCATTGCCGATCGGGGTGCGTCAGGGCACGATCAGCGTGCCGGCGCCGCGCTCGGTGAAGATTTCGAGCAGCACCGAATGGGCCGTCTTGCCGTTGAGGATGACGACGCCCTGAACGCCCGCCTTGATCGCGTCGATGCAGGTCTCGACCTTCGGGATCATCCCGCCGGAAATCGTGCCGTCGGCGATCAGCGCGCGGGCCTGGGATACAGAGAGTTCCTTGATCAGGTTGCCCTGCTTGTCGAGCACGCCGGGAACGTCCGTCAGGAACAGCAGGCGCGTGGCGTTCAGCGCCCCGGCGATGGCGCCGGCGAAGGTGTCGGCGTTGATGTTGTAGGTGTGGCCGTCACGGCCGGGCGCGACCGGCGCGATCACCGGGATCATTTCCGAGCGGGCGAGCAGGTCGATCAGCGTGCGGTCGACTTCGACCACTTCGCCGACGAAACCGAGATCGAGGACGCGCTCGATATTGCTATCCGGATCCTTGACGGTCTTGCGTGCCTTTTCGGCGAAGACCATGTTGCCGTCCTTGCCGCAAAGGCCGATCGCCCATTCACCCGTCTGGTTGATGAGCGCGACGATCTCCTTGTTGATCGAGCCGGCGAGCACCATCTCGACGATCTCGACCGTCTTTTCGTCGGTGACGCGCAGGCCGCCTTCGAACTTCGATTCGATGCCCATCTTCGTCAGCATGGCGCCGATCTGCGGGCCGCCGCCATGCACGACGATCGGGTTGACGCCCGACTGCTTCAAAAGCGCGATGTCGCTTGCAAAAGCGCGACCGAGCTCGCTGTTACCCATGGCGTGGCCGCCATATTTGACGACGATCGTCTTGTTCTCGTAGCGCTGCATGTAGGGCAGGGCCTGGGTGAGCAGGCGTGCCTGGATTTCACTTTCATTGGCGGACATGGCGGACCCTCGAAAAATACCGGCTGCTGTTTAGCGCAAGTTCCGGATCGATGGAATGATCGGAGAGCAACATAAAGGCCGAATGACGATACGGCTGGTTCAAAGTGAACTGCGCCCTATCTCTGGAGAGATGAGGCTTCGGGGCGCGTTCTATGATCGATGAGGATATGGCCGGCCTGCTTGGCCGCGTTTCGCTCGGCGATCGCGACGCCTTCGCCGAACTGTATCGGCAGACCAGTCCGAAACTCTTCGGCATCTGCCTGCGTATTCTTGGCAATCGGGGCGAGGCAGAAGAAGCGCTGCAGGAAATCTACGTCAAGATTTGGCAGCGGGCCGGCCGGTTTTCGCAAGGACAGGCGGCTGCGGGTTCCTGGCTGGCGGCAATAGCGCGTAATCAGGCCATCGACTTCATCCGGGCGCGCAAACCGGCTGCCAATGTGATTGACGAAGCCTACGATTTGGCTGATCCTGCTGCCGATCCGGAAAAGTTGGCAGTCGTGAGAGCAGAAGGCAGGCGGATCGACGCCTGCATGGAGGAGCTTGAAGAAGACCGCGCGGAAGCGGTGCGGCGCGCCTACGTCGAAGGCCTGAGCTACCAGGAACTGGCTGACGTCTTCGCGGTGCCGCTGAACACTATGCGGACTTGGTTGAGGCGCAGTCTCCTGAAGTTGCGAGAGTGTATGGAGCGATGACGACACCAACCCCAGAGGGCCGGGACTTTCGCCGCGACGAGGTGATCGCGGGCGAGTATGTGCTCGGCGTGTTGTCTGCCGACGATCGCCGCAAGGTCGAGGCCCGGCTTGCTTCCGATCGCAACTTTGCCGCCATGGTCGACCGCTGGCAGAGCAACCTTTCCTCCTTCGACGACGCCTATGATCCGGTGGTGCCCCCACCCAGGACGTTCTCCGCGATCGAACGGCAGCTTTTCGATACGTTGCGGTCGGAACCTGTACGGTCCCGCGGGCTCTGGCACTCGCTGGCGCTCTGGCGAGGACTGGCGCTTGCCTCGTTCGCCGCGCTGCTGGTGATGGGCGCCTCCATGGCCGGCCTGTTCGAGACGCGGTCGACCGGTGCCTCGCTTGTTGCCGAGCTCTCGGGGAAAGGCAGCGCCATCGATCTCGTCGCCCGCTTCGACCGGGCATCGGGCCGCTTGCAGGTAACGCCGGTGGCCGCCAGCCAGGCGGAACAGAAATCCCTCGAACTTTGGCTGATCAACGGCAGCAATCCGGCAATCTCGCTCGGTGTCCTGCCGCAGACCGGGGAGGGCGAAATCGCCGTGCCGTCGACCTTCCGCTCGCGGATCTCCGCCGGCTCGGTTCTTGCCGTCAGCGTCGAGCCGCTCGGCGGTTCGCCGACCGGCGTGGCCACCGGACCGATCATCGCGCTCGGCAAGGCGCGAAACCTCTGAGCGCGTAATCTCGATAAATACCCTTATTTATCAATCGACTAACTTTCCTGAAAATTCCTGAAACTCTTTCTCTCGTCCTTCCGTTGCTTGTCTTGTTCCCCCGCAGGGAACGGCAGTTTCGGCGGGCGGCCCATGCGCCGCCTCCCTCAACAGGAAGGAAGAGAAGATGTTCACGTCTGCCATCCGCTTGGTCGCAACAGCGTCCGTCCTCGCAGCAAGTGCCTTCGTCGCCCATGCCGAAAATCCGATGGTCGGCGGCGCGCCGATGTATGCGGAGAAAAACATCGTCGAGAACGCCGTTAATTCCAAGGATCACACCACGCTGGTCGCCGCCGTCAAGGCAGCCGGGCTGGTGGAGACGCTGGAGGGCAAGGGGCCGTTCACGGTGTTTGCGCCGACGAATGCCGCCTTTGACGCACTGCCGGCCGGTACCGTCGACACGCTTCTGAAACCAGAGAACAAGGACAAGCTCGCCAAGGTCCTGACCTGCCATGTCGTTGCCGCCGACGCGATGTCGGCGACGATTGCCGAGATGATCAAGAAGGACGGCGGCGAGCATGACGTCAAAACGGTCGGCGGCTGTGTGCTGAAAGCCAGGGAAGACGGCGGCAAGCTGATGCTGACCGATGAAACCGGCGGTATGGCGACGGTAACGATCGCCGACGTCAAGCAGTCGAACGGCGTCATCCATGTGATCGACAAGGTGCTCCTGCCGAAAGGCTGAGTTCGGCGGCGCCTGGCCGCTGCCGGCGGCCTGGCGCTTACCATAGGTCGTATCACCGATGGCCTTTCACCGCGTCACGATGCTTTGAACGGCATTGTTTTGCAGCGGGGGTGTCCGGGCGGTATCGTCTATCGCGACATCCGACAAATCGACAACGTACAGCGCTCCGCGCGAATGATCGTGACGCGCTTTAGGCCAAGTGGGAGGTTAGCATGATCAGCCGGCGCGTCTTCCTGATGGCAGGCACGGCATTGGCCGCAGCATTCGCGTTGCGCGGGCTCACGCCGCTTGCATGGGCAGCGGGAATCGAGCCCTTCGAGGTCGTCAAATCTGATGCCGAATGGCGGGCAGCCCTCACCGACGACCAGTACCGGATCCTTCGGCACGAGGACACGGAGCGCCCCTTTACAAGCGCGCTTAACCACGAGAAGCGCAAGGGCACCTTCCAATGCGCCGGTTGTGCATTGCCGCTCTATTCGTCCGAGGCGAAGTATGACAGTGGCACGGGCTGGCCGAGCTTCTGGCAATCGCTCCCCAATTCCGTGGCGACACGGGAAGACAATTCGCTGCTCATGACCCGTACGGAATGCCATTGCCGCCGTTGCGGCGGCCACCTCGGTCACATCTTCGACGATGGCCCGCCACCGACCGGCAAGCGCCATTGCATCAATGGCCTGGCGCTCGCCTTCGTGCTGTCTCGATAAGCCAGCCGGACGATTAGGCGCCGGCGGGCGGTGCAGCCGCTGTTGTGCCGGAGAGCGCTGCCTGCAGCTTCTGCTCCTGTTCGGGCGAAAGCGACGTTTTCAGCACGCGGCCGCGCAGGTCGGGGAATTCGGCGAGAACCTTTTCCGGCTGAACCTTGCGCACCAGGATGAACAGAGCGGAGGAGTTGTTCGGGATGGTGTTGCCGAGCGACTTGATGAATTCGTCGTCGATACCGTAGTCGCTGAGCGAGCCCGAGAGGGCGCCGGCACCCGCGCCGAGCGCACCGCCGATTGCAAAGCCTGCCAGCGGATTGAGGAACAGGAGGCCGACCAGGCCGCCCCAGAGCGAGCCGGAGAGCAGGCCCGAGGTGGCGCCGACGGCGGTCAGGTTGAGGCTCTGCTTGAGGTGGACCTTGCCTTCGGTGTCGCGCACGACGACCACCGCATCCTCGAGGTCGATCAGATATTCCTTCTTCAGCCCGGCGAGCCGGACCAGAACCCTGTCAGCCTCCTCGGGGGAATCGAACCCGACAACGATCAAATCGGACATGTCACACTCCTATCTCTGGCCGCGCCACCGTTCTGGACGCAACGCAGAGATAGAGCGGATTGCATGTCGGGGTAGTGACAGAGATCAAAGACATCGATTTCGCATGGGCGGGTGCTTGCAGCGCGATGCCGGACGCCCTGAGGCCCCCTTTAGCGCGCGATCGCGATGCCGATTGCCGCCCGCAGCTCGTCGAGCCCTTCGCCCTTCTCCGAGGAAGTCGCAAGGACTTCCGGGAAGGCGGCGGGATGCTTCTTGATCTTTTCGAGCGTCTCGGCGATCAGCCGCGGCACGCCGGCGGCCTTGATCTTGTCGGTCTTGGTCAGCACGAGCTGATAGGAGACGGCTGCCTTGTCGAGCAGGTCGAGCACCTCGTCGTCGTTCTTCTTGATGCCGTGGCGGCTGTCGATCAGCACGTAGACGCGCTTCAGCGTCGAGCGGCCGCGCAGGTAGTCGAAGACCAGTTTTGTCCAGGCATCGACCTGTTCCTTCGGCGCCTGGGCATAGCCGTAGCCGGGCATGTCGACGAGCGCCATCGGCGGCAGGTCGTCGGCCTCGCCGGAAAATCCATCCGGTACGAAGTAGTTGAGTTCCTGCGTGCGGCCCGGGGTGTTGGAGGTTCTTGCCAGACCCTTGTGGCCGACCAGCGCGTTGATCAACGACGACTTGCCGACGTTCGAGCGGCCGGCAAAGGCAATCTCGGCCGGTCCTTCCGGCGGCAGGAATTTCATGGCGGGGACGCCGCGAATGAAAATCCACGGCCGGCCGAACAACGGCTTGTCGTCTTTGGGTCTGGTATCGGCCATCGGCGGTCGGTCCTTCATCGAGAAAGTCCTTGGCTTCAAGGTTTTGGCCGTGGATGTCAAGGCGTCGGCGTGCGGACCGGCCGTGTGGGGATGGTTTGCGTCCGCCGGAATTCGTTGAGCAGGTAGGCCAGCAGCGCCAGGAGAATGAAGGTGCCGCCGACGATCGTCCGGCTGCTCGGCACCTCGCCATGGATGATCGCGACCCAGAGCGGCCCCAGCACGGTTTCCGCCGTCCCGAGCAGCGCGGCCAGCGCCGAGGGCACCAGCCGGGCACCGGTCACGAAGAGCGCCATGCCAAGCCCGAGGTTGAAGGCGCCGAAGACGAAGAGCAGCGCGAGCTCGCCTCCAGTCACCGCCAGGCCCGAGGACTGACTGGCGGCAATGCCGCTTGCGGCAAAGCAGCCGAAGCAGGTCGCCGGCGTCATGCGCACATGCGGGTATCGGCGGGTAATGACGGTTGCCAGCGCGAAGACGACGGGGATCAGCAGCGCCAGCGCATCGCCGACCGGTGACATTGTTCCCGTCAGGCTTTCCGAGACCATGATCCCGACGCCGAAGATGACGGCGGTGATCGCGCCCCAGGTGAAGCGCGATACCCGCTCGCGAAACAGCACCCAGCTCATCAGCGCCGCAAACAGCGGCACCCCGGCGCCGAGCAGAACGACATTGGCGATCGTCGTGTAGGAGATCGCAATGATGAAGGAGGTCGAGGCGATGCTGAAACAGAGCCCGACGGAGATGCCCGGCCAGCCCATGCCCTTGAACAGGGCCACCGTGCCGCGCGGTCCGTCACGCACCAGCATGAAGGCGAGCAGGAACAGGCCGGCAAACAGGCAGCGCCAGAAGACGATCGTCCAGCTGTCGGAAATGTGCAGGAACCGCGCAATCGCGCCGCCAAAGCTCCAGAAGAAGGCCGAGCCGAAGACGAGCAGGGCGCCAAGCTTCTCGCTGGCGGCGAACGGGGCGGAGGTGGCCGACGGATCGGTCATGACAAATTGTCCTGGAGCAGGGGCGCGCTGATTTCAATAACGCCAGATGCCCGGACCGCACGTCCGCGTCAACGCCATCCGCGTGTCGCGCCGCGGCGTGGAAACAAAAAAAGCCCCGGACCGAAGTCCGGGGCTCTGCGATTGTGCTACCGGCTGGCGTCATTCCGCCGGTTTGGGCTTCTTCGAGAACAGGCCCTTCAGATTATCGAAGAGCTCGATCTTCACGCCCTGGCGCTTCATGATGATCGACTGCTGCAGCACCGAAAGCGTGTTGTTCCAGGCCCAGTAGATCACGAGACCGGCCGGGAAGGAGGCCAGCATGAAGGTGAAGACCACGGGCATCCAGGTGAACAGCATCGCCTGGGTCGGATCCGGCGGCGTCGGGTTCATGCGCATCTGCACGAACATGGTAACGCCCATGATCAGCGGCCAGACGCCGAGGTGCAGGAAGGCCGGACCGTCGAACGGCAAGAGGCCGAAGAGGTTGACGATCGTCGTCGGATCGGGCGCCGAAAGGTCGTGGATCCAGCCGAAGAACGGCGCGTGGCGCATCTCGATGGTGATGTAGATCACCTTGTAGAGCGCGAAGAACACCGGGATCTGGATGAGGATCGGCCAGCAGCCGGCCAGCGGGTTGATCTTCTCTTCCTTGTAGAGCTGCATCATCGCCTGCTGCAGCCCCATGCGGTCGTCGCCGAACTTCTTCTTCAGTTCCTCCATCTTCGGCTGAACCTTCTTCATGTTCGCCATCGATGCGTACTGCTTGTTGGCAAGCGGGAAGAACAGACCCTTGACGACGATCGTGGTGATCAGGATCGCGATGCCGAAGTTGCCGAACAGACGGAAGAAGAAATCCATCATTTTGAACATCGGCTTGGTGATGAAGTAGAACCAGCCCCAGTCGATCAGCTTGTCGAAGTTGGGGATCGAGTAGGCCACTTCATAGTTGTCGACGACAGGAACTTCCTTGGCGCCGGCAAAGACGAGGTTCTTGATTTCCGAGGACTGACCGGGCGCGACCGTGATCGCGTCGCTCTTGTAGTCGCTCTGGTAGCGCGCGCGACCGTCGGTGAAGTGCGTGAAGCGCGTGTCGTAGGGGGTTGCCTGCGGCGGAACGATCGCCGCTGCCCAGTACTTGTCAGTAATGCCGAGCCAGCCGCCGGTTGCCTTGCCCGGCTCGACCGACTTTTCGTCCTCGATCTTGCCGTACTTCAGTTCCTGCAGGCCATGCTCGCCGAGCACGCCGATGAAGCCTTCATGAAGTACGTAGACGCTCGGCGTCGTCGGCTTGTTGAAGCGGGTCACGCGGCCGTAGGAGGAAAGGCTGAGCGGCTCGGCTGCGCCGTTCTTGATGCTGTCGACCACCTGGAACATGTAATGTTCGTCAACCGAGATGGTTCGGTTGAAGGTGATGCCCTTCTCGTTGGTGAAGGTCAGCGTCACCGGGGTCGCCGCGGTCAGCTTGTCGCCGCCCGAAAGCGTCCAGACGGTCTGCGGGCCGGGCACGGTGCCGGTTGCGTCGCTGCCGACATAGCCGATTTCGGCAAAGTAGCCGTCGACCGTTTCGGCCGGGCTGAAGAGGGTGATGACCGGGCTCTTCGGATCGACCGTCTCGCGGTATTCCTTGAGCTTCAGGTCGTCGAAGCGGGCACCGGTCAGGTTGATGGAGCCGGAAAGCGCCGGCGTGTCGATCGCAACGCGGGCCGATTTGGCAATCGCCTGGTCGCGGTTTTCACCGGCGCCCGGGATCGCGCCGCCGCCCGGCAGAGCCTGGCCCGGCGTCGCTTGAGTCGGCGTTGCCGACTGCGATTGCGCCTGCTGGGCCTGCAGCGCTTCCGCAGCGATGCGTTCCTTTTCCATCTTCGGATTGACGTAAAGGAACTGCCAGGCAATGAGGATCAGCACGGACAGGCCAATCGCCACGAAATAGTTGCGGTTTTTTTCCATCATAGTTTCCTGGAACCGGCCGGCGGCCGCTTCTGTTTCGGCTTGTTTTCGATGCGCTCGTGAAGGCCCCGGGTCAAGGCGTCGAAGGGAGCATTCAGGAGTTCGCGTCGGGCGACAATCACATAGTCGTGTCCGGGTTTCATTGCAAACCCGGCGGAAAGCCGCACCGCCTCTTTCAGGCGTCGGCGCATCCGGTTTCGCTCGACGGCATTGCCGTGTTTCTTGGTGACGGTGAAGCCGACGCGGGCTTCGCCTTCCGGATCGTTGCGGTCGAGCACTTCGAGGAGAAACAAGGGGCCTCTGCGGCCTTCTCCTGCCCGAACGGCCAAAAACTGCGGACGGCTTTTCAGCCGCCCGACAGTCGTTTTGTCTTTATCTGACGTCATGTGCCCGGACACTGGTTTCGGGCAACTTCGGCTTAAGCCGAAAGACGCTTGCGGCCACGGGCCCGGCGGGCCGAGAGGACCTTCTGGCCACCCTTGGTAGCCATACGCGAACGGAAGCCGTGGCGACGCTTGCGGACAAGCTTGGACGGTTGGTAGGTACGCTTCATTTATTTAATACCGCGGTGTGCGGCCCTTCTTGGGTTTGCGTGTAGCAAGGAGCGTTTACGTTATCGGACATGGCTCCGCCATTTCGGGCAGGAGGGCTTGACCGGACGTGCGCGGCTTATAAGGGGAATTTTCCCGGAAAGTCAATTGCGGGCGGCGATTCAGTGGCGACAGCACCGCAAAAACCGCCGGCGCACCCGCCAAAGGCGATCCGTCGGGCCGCGAAAAGGAAGGCCAACTAGCCGAGATTGGTAAATGGAGCCCTAACTGGATCTCCCCAGAATGCCGGTCGAGGGCGACGAGCTTTATTAACCACGCCTATTTTAGGGTCCCTCCGGTGCATATGGGGCGGCGGCATGTCCGATAATCGGAAGCTCTCGTCACTCCGTGGAGGTCGGGATGAAAATACGCGGTAAGATCAATCTAATTGTCGGCATCATGAGCGTGCTGGCGGTTGCGGTGACCGGCATGTCGCTGGTTGCTGTCAGTAAATACAACGAAAAGTTCCACCAGTACGAGAACGTGGCGAAGCGCGCCTTCTACGCGGAACGCCTCAATCGTCTGGTGACCGCGGTCGTCATGGAATCGCGTGGCATCTATGCCGCCCCGACCATCGAGAAGGCCAAGCCCTTTGCCGAGGGCATTCGCAAGAATCTCGACAAGATCGACACGCTGCTCGCCGATTGGCGCCCGCTGATCCCCGCCGACACCAAAGCGTCCTTCGACACGCTGGTCGCCCGCGCCGCGGAATTCAGGACCTTCCGCGTCGAGACGGCGCGGCTTGGCGAAGAAGTTTCACCGCAGGCTGGCAACGAGCAGGGCAATACCGACGCCAATCGCGCCAACCGCAAGGCGTTCCAGGAGCAGATCGACGGCGTCGTCGACATCAACCTGAAGACGCTTGAAGTCGTGACGGCTGACGTTGCCACCTTCGAGCGCAGCGTGATCATCACGATTCTTGCTATCGCCGGCCTTGGCCTCATCGCCGGCATTGGAGCGGCCTTCTACATCGCTACGAACCATTTGAGCCGTCCGATCCTCGAGTTGACCGGCAAGATGAAGCAACTGGCTGGCGGCGATCTCACCGCGGACGTGCCCTTCGTGGGCCGCAAGGACGAGATCGGCGAAATGGCAGAAGCCGTTCAGGTCTTCAAGCAGAACGGCCTGGCCGTACGCGACCTCAACGCGCAGGAAGCGGTACTGCGTGAAAAGAGCGCCGACCTGCAGTCGAGCATCGGCGTCGTTGTTGCGGCCGCTGCCGCCGGTGATTTCACCAAGCGCATAGGCAAGGACTACGAGAACGACGACCTCAACCGCTTTGCTGGCAGCGTCAACGAGCTGGTCGGCAGCGTCGATGCCGGTATCGCCGAAACCCGCCGAGTGATTGCGAGCCTTGCGGCCGGCGACCTGACCCAGAGCATGAACGGCCATTATCAGGGTGCCTTCGCCGAGCTGCAGAAGAACGTCAACGAAACCCTTTCCACGCTGCAAAAGACGCTGCGCGAGGTCCGTGTGACCACCGACTCGATCAACGGCAATTCGTCCGAGCTGCGTTCGGCCGCCGACGATCTGTCAAAGCGGACGGAGCAGCAGGCCGCAGCCCTTGAGGAAACGTCTGCAGCGCTCGACCAGATCACGGTTGCGGTCAAGAGCTCCACCGAGCGGGCGCAGGAAGCGACCGTCATGGTCAACGAAGCCAAGCACAGTGCCGCGCAGTCGGCGGCCGTCGTGCGCAACGCCGTCGACGCCATGGGCCGCATCGAGCAGGCCTCGAGCGAAATCGGTCAGATCACCAACGTGATCGACGAAATCGCCTTCCAGACCAACCTGCTGGCGCTGAACGCCGGCGTCGAGGCAGCCCGTGCCGGCGATGCGGGCAAGGGCTTCGCGGTCGTCGCACAGGAAGTGCGTGAGCTCGCCCAGCGTGCCGCAAGTGCCGCCAAGGACATCAAGTCGCTGATCTCGAAGTCGGGCAGCGAAGTGGCAACCGGCGTCCGCCTGGTACAGGAGACCGGTTCGGCACTTGGCGAGATCGAGGAACGGGTCCTGAAAATCAACGACCACATCCACTCGATCGCGACGGCCGCGCGCGAACAGTCGACGGGCCTCAGCGAAGTCAGCACTGCCGTCAACCAGATGGACCAGGTGACCCAGCAGAACGCCGCCATGGTGGAAGAGGCGAATGCCGCAACCCACAAGCTCTCCGGCGAAGCCAACAATCTCGCGAGCCTGATCGCCTACTTCAAGGTCGACAATGTTGCCGCCCGGCCGATCGCCGTGGCTCGGGAGACGGCCCAGCCGGTCGCATCGCCCGCCCGGCGCATGATGGGCAACGTCGCCCGCGCGTTTGGCGGCGGCGGCTCCGCTGCGGCGGTTGCCAAGGACGATTGGGAAGAGTTCTGATCGGCGAATTGCCTCACCAAGTGATTGGAGCCCGCGGTGCCATAAGGTGCCGCGGGCTTTCTGTTTCGTGAGCCTTCCAGACTTGCCCTCGATCAGGCCGCACGGCTGTCCTTGTCGTCCGCAAGGCTCGCCACTCGAACTGTTCCCTGGGTGACTTACACCGATGCCAATTCTGTGCAGGTAGGTCGAGCCGAGGCGGCGGCGCGCCGAAATTTGCTTCGGCGATGCAAGGGGAGAAAAATGGGCGGGACGCGATCCTTTGTCATGATCGACGGCACGAGACGAAGAGACAGCCGCGCCTATGCCGCACCCTCTAAGGTCCGTCTGCGATTGGAAAAACGGCGGCCATCTCCTATTATGCGCCCCAGGCGCGATGCCCCATGGCCCGGATGTTCATACGGGGTCCCAGGCGTTTTGGTTGACGGGCAGGAAAGTTTGTAAGGCATGGCGGAAGAAACACGTCCGGCGATGGCAGGCGAGGCATTGAGAACCGGTGCCGGGTTTTTCCGCGGCCTATCCGGCAAGCTGCTGCTCTTGACCATTGTCTTCGTCATGCTGGCGGAAGTGCTGATCTTCGCGCCGTCAGTTGCCACCATGCGCATTCGCTGGCTCGAGGATCGGCTGAATACGGCAGCCGCTGCTGCCGTCGTCGTCGATGGTCTGCAGAATGTCGAACTGCCGCGCAGCGTCCAGAAGGACACGCTGATGGCGACCGGCACGAAGGCGATCGTCATCCGGCGCAAGGACGCCTCGCGCATGATCGCGCTCACCGACATGCCGCTTGAGATCCAGGGCGAGTACGACGTCGCCAATTCCACAGCCGTTGCTGCCATCCGCGATGCCTTCGATACGCTGCTCTTCGGCGGCGACCGCGTGATCCGCGTCTATGGGCCGCTCGGCGAAAGCGATGCGACGATCGAGCTCCTGATGAAGGATGCGAGCCTGCGCAAGGCCATGCTCGTCTACTCGCGCAACGTCTTTGTCCTGTCGCTGATCATTTCGCTGATCACCGCGGCGCTGATCTTCCTGGCCATCAACCGCATGCTGATTGCGCCGATCCGGCGCATGACGGCCAACATGCAGGAGTTTTCCAACGATCCGGCCGATCCGGCCCGCGTGCTCGTACCGCCGCAGGGGCACGACGAACTCGCCGTCGCCGGGCAGCATCTCGCCAGCATGCAGCGCGAGCTGCAAAAGACGCTGAAGCAGCAGAAGAGCCTGGCCGAACTCGGGCTCGCCGTGTCGAAGATCAACCACGACATGCGCAACATCCTGTCCTCGGCGCAGTTGATTTCCGACCGCCTGGCCGACGTGGACGACCCGGTGGTCAAGCGCTTCGCGCCGACCCTGCTGCGCACCATCGACCGCGCCGTCGGCTACACCCGCGAGGTCCTGTCCTACGGTCGCACGACCGAGGCCGAGCCGCATCGACGCTTCGTTGCGCTGAAACCGCTGGTCTCCGATGTCGCCGAATTGCTGGCGATCGATCCGCAATCCGGCATCGATTTCCAGATCCAGATGCAGGACGACCTCGAAGTCGACGCCGACAGCGAGCAGCTCTTCCGGGTGGTGCACAACATCTGCCGCAACGCCGTGCAGGCGCTGACCAATCACGAGCCGGAGGATGGCCGCCCACGCACCGTTGCCGTTTCCGCCATGCGCATCGGCAGCGTCGTCACCATTTCCGTGGATGATACCGGGCCCGGCATGCCGCCCAAGGCGCGGGAAAACCTGTTCGCCGCTTTCCGCGGCTCGGCACGCTCCGGAGGCACGGGGCTTGGGCTGGCGATCGCGCGCGAACTGGTGTTGGCCCATGGCGGCACGATCGCGCTCGTCGAAAAGCCGACGCCGGGCACGCTGTTTCGCATCGAGCTGCCCGACCGGCCGGTGCCGCTCGACGCCTTCCGTTCGAAGTTCCGCCATTAGCGCCGCACATTCACCCTCTTGAGTGTCGAGCCGGAACCGTTGGTGATTCCATATTTGGGCGGGGTCTGACCGACCACCGCGCGCGGCTCGTCTGGCGCATGGGCGGCGGAGGTGGCACCCTTCAATTATTTTTCGCAGCCAGGTCCTGCGGCGGCACCCCTTGCTTTCCAGCGGGTTCAGCGCCGGCGCGGTTGCCTCGGTCCACAGCAAAGCGGGCGTGCCGTCGTAAAAATGAAATTTTTTACAGAACGGCGCTTGCAATCCCCGAAAGGACCCTTTAGAGAACCGCTCACGCAAGCGGTTCGACCGCTTCAGGCAAAAGCACCCGTAGCTCAGCTGGATAGAGCACCAGACTACGAATCTGGGGGTCAGGAGTTCGAATCTCTTCGGGTGCGCCATTCTTTTCAAAGGCATAGATGATGTCTAGATCCGGTTCTTCCTGATCGCCACTTGGGTCGCGCGTCGCGACCTTGCGTTTCGCGACGCGCCTCTCACATCCTTCAAGTGTCTTCGTTTGCAGCGTTCCGCGGGCCAGGCTTGCGGCTGGTAAATCGCGGTGCCGCTCCTTCACTGGATCCGAATCGAGCAGTCAGCGGCCCTGAGGGCTCGCGTTCCCTCAATCCGGTAGGCCGATCAGGACTGGCCCAGGCTGTAGCCCTTCTCGACGAGCCAGGCATCGTGAAGCCACTTTTCCGTTCCGCGGCGTCCGGGAAAGCTGATCCAGTGAATGTCGCGCTCGAAGACCATGACCTTGCGGTCCGCGCCGACGATGACCCACATCCAGAGGCCGTCGGCCTGGTTGCGCATCTTGACCTTCATGCCCGTGAGGGTCAGGTCCTCGGTGCGTCCCTTGCGGGTAACCCGTAGCGGCTCGTCATGCGGGTCGATCCAGCTGATCCTCATTCCCGGCAGAAGGTCCGGCGCCGCTTCACGCAGGAAGTCCATGGCGATTGCCTGCGCTTCCTCGCGTGTCGGCAACAGGTGGCGGACTAGGTCCAGATCGATCCGGGCAAAACCCTTGAGGCGGCCGTCGTCGGCGATGACGGTGCTGAAGTGCTCGCCGCCGAGGGCGGCATTGCGTCCGTCGGCGCGCTCGTAGCGGACGAGTTCCGCAGCTTCACCATCGACGACGGCGGTTCGGCGGGCTGCCTCGCGGTAACCGGCGGGCATGAAGGCGCCGATGGTGGCGGCTGCGGGGTGGGCACTGCCGGTCGCGGCTGGCGTTGCCTTGGTCTCTGCCAGGGCCATGTTTGCGGTTGCCGTGACGGCGACAAGGCCGAGGGCGGCAAGGACCGCGAGAGGGCATCTATGCGGCATGTCCAGAGCTCCTTTTGTCTGGTTTGGGGGGGGCGGAAGGTGGTCATGAGATCGAGCCCTGCGATCGCGGATCGCCAAGGAGAGCGCTCAAGAAGCTGACGCTGCCGACAACGGAAGCGGAGCCGGCGCGGGCCGAGCCAGTAGGGCAAGTGAACCCATTAGCGTAACCTGACGTCAAGTGTAGATCAAGCATATGCCAAATCCCATTGGTGCCGCGCTTACTTTTGCCGCGCCTCGGAGATCAGCCCGTGCATGCGGGCGATGTTGTTTTCGAGGTCCCGTTTGAATGCAGAGAGTTCGTCGAGTTGGGCGTTCGTCTTGTCGAGTTGGGCTTGCAGGATTTCCAGCACGCGCTCCTTTCCCCGGATGCCGCTTGTATCCTCGAAATAGAGGTCGATGACAGCGGCGATCTCGTCGAGGCTGAGACCGAGACGCTTCAGCGCCGCGATCTTCTCCAGTCGTTTCGCGGCGGTCTCGTCATAGTATCGGTAGCCGGCCCCTTCGCGCTCGGCCGGCTTCACCAGGCCCAGCCGCTCGTAGTAATGGATCGTGCGGTGGCTGACGCCGGCCCGTTCCGACAGTTCCCCAATTTGCATGAGCGACGACAATCCGGCACCTATCTAAACCTGACGTTGGGTGTAGATTTAGAAGGCAATCTGCCATTCGTCAATGGTTGTCGTGCCGCTTGTTTCGCGCCCGTCAGTGGCAGCCTCGGCGACGCTGACCTTCGAAAGGATTAGGAGACAATAATATATGTTAGTATATAATGATTTACGCTGCTCGTACGCGGTGTCACGGCGGCAATGGGCCGGGCCGCAACGATCAAGAATCCGATCACGAAAGCGCGGGCGGGTTCACGATCTTTTGACGCCGAAGTGTGAAAATCGGTCCCTCGGCTTCCTATATGAAGGGGGAAGGGGCCGCTGAAGAAGGGAGGTGCCGATGTATCGCTATATGATGAAAGAACTGCTGGTGATTGTTGCTGGCCTTTCGGTTTGTGCCTTCATGATCCTGTTCTTCCTGATCCATTCGACGCCCAACCTCTGACGGTCGCCGAAACGCGCATCTTGAGCGCTTGAACGCCGGCATCAATGCCGTTGCGCCAGGATTTCCATAGTGCGCCGATCCTTCTCTCCCGCGAAATAGCGCGCAAGCGCCGCTCCGAACGGCCCCCCGTCTTTCTCGACCTCGGCAAACAGGGTCATCGATGACCGGAACTTCATGTCATCGGGGCTGGAGAAAATGTCGTGGGCCGATCTGCCCGTAACCGCATTGGTCCGCTCGGTGCATTCGCGCAGCCTGGGGCCGAGCGCCGGATGGGCGAGATAGGCCGACGCTTCGCCGAGCCCGGATATCGCATAGCGCTCTGCCATTGCCGAATGGCCAAGGCCAGCAAGCTGCGGAAAGACGAACCACATCCAGTGCGTTCGCTTTTGGCCGTGCGCGAGTTCATCGAGGACCGCGGCATAGACGCGGTCCTGTGCGGTGACGAACCGCTGCAGATCGAAGGGATCGCTCATGTCGCTGCCCCCCTTTGGTCGCCCCGTCGGTGAGGCGTCAGTTACCAGCGATGATGAACATGAACCTTCACCAGCCGCTCGTAAACCGCGGCAATCGCCGCCTTGGTCTCGTCGTCGATGGCGGCAAGCGCGCTGGCAGCGGCGTTGGATTGCGCCTGAGCCTCACTACGGGCGCCCGGGATCACCACGGAGACCGCCTGCTGCTCGAGGATCCAGCGGAGCGCAAACTGCGCCATCGGCACGCCCTCGGGCACCAGCGGGCGAAGCTGCTCGACGGCTTCCAGCGCCGCCTCGAACGGCACACCGGCAAAAGTCTCGCCGACATCGAAGGCTTCGCCATGGCGGTTGAAGTTGCGGTGGTCGTCGGCTGCGAATGCGGTATCCTTGCTGATCTTGCCGGAAAGCAGCCCCGAGGCGAGCGGCACGCGCACGATGACGCCAACATTCTTTTTCTGCGCTTCCGCGAAGAACAGTTCGTGCGGACGCTGGCGGAAGATGTTGTAGATGATCTGCACGGTCGCAACGCCGGGATATTCGATCGCTTTCAGCGCTTCCTCGACCTTTTCGACCGAGACGCCATAGTGGCGGATCTTGCCCTTGGCAACGAGCCGGTCGAGCGCGCCGAACAGTTCCGACCTATAGTAGACCTCGGTCGGCGGGCAATGCAGCTGCACCAGATCGAGCGTCTCGACGCCGAGATTTGAAAGGCTGCGGTCAATGAAGGCCTCGATGTTTTCGCCGGTATAGCCTTCGGTCACATGCGGGCTCAGCCGGCGGCCGGCTTTGGTTGCGACGAAGGGCTTGTCGCCCCCGCGCTCCTTCAACACCGCTGCAATGATCTTTTCGGAGCGGCCGTCGCCATAGACATCGGCGGTGTCAACGAAGGTGACGCCAGCATCGAGCGCGGCATTGAGCGCGCGCTTGCCGTCTGCCTCGCTGACATCGCCCCAGGAGCCGCCAATTTGCCAGGCGCCGAAGCCGATTTCGGATATGGTTGCGCCGGTCTTGCCAAGAACTCTCGTCTTCATCGTGCTGTCTCCTGTTTGTGCGTCGCGGATCATACGCTGGCTGGGGCGCTTCTAATATGACTGTTCGGATCGAGTAAATTAGCGCGGGACGTGGCGCAGGATACCGCGCACATTTTTCGGCAGTGACCCGTTCGTTGCGGTCGGTGCTGCGCCGTGGGGTTTCTCGGACCTAAGGGGCTAGTCGTCCAGCGAAACCACGGACTTGCCGCGGCTGAGGTCAAGGACCATGGCGAGGATCGCCTCCGCCTCGTCCTTGCGAAGCTCCACCGCCAGCACAGGCCCCTTGTCGGTGAAGCTCTCATTGATGATCGCCACATCGCGCGCGAGAAGCCGCGCCTTGATCAGCGCCATGTCGGAAAAGTCGAGGGCGACGGTGGCGCGCACGGTCTCGATCATCTCGATCTTTTCCGCCGCCCTGAGGCACAGCGCCGCCGTGCCGCCATAGGCGCGCACCAGGCCGCCGCTGCCGAGCAGGATGCCGCCGAACCAGCGGGTGACCACGACCGCGACGCGGTCGAGCTCCTGGCCGTCTATGGCCGCGAGGATCGGTTTTCCGGCCGTGCCGCTCGGCTCGCCGTCGTCACTGAAGCGATAGGCCTGGCCGATGCGCCAAGCCCAGCAATTGTGGTTGGCGGTAGGATCGGAATGGGCGGCGAGGAAGTCTTTTGCCGCCTGTTCATCGGTAATGGGCGCGGCAAAGGCCAGAAACCGGCTCTTCTTGACGTCCTGGTTTGCCGTTTCGGTGCGCTTGAGGGTGAACATTGCTGCTTCCGTTTCTCAGACGCTGATAACGGATTGTTGGGGGCGGCGCCACGGTGGATGCAGCTTGTGCTCTGGTAGATGCGGTCACGATGGAGACCGCACACACTTCGCCGTTGTCCCGGAACGAGTGCAGGGGCGAGGACGCCCTATTGGTGAAATGTCAGTCAGTTTAGCCCTCTCCCACGACGGGGAGAGGGCGCTTCGCAAGATATGGAACCGATCAGCCGATCGCCATCAGGCTGGCATTGCCGCCGGCCGCTGCCGTGTTGATCGAGGTCGAGACCTCCTCGAGCAGCCAGTTCAGGCAATAGGCGTCGGGGTTCTTGACGATCTCTTCGCTCGAAGCCGCCTGGACGAGAACGAGCGGGCCGGGAAGGCCGGCGATCGTCTTGCTGACTTCGCGCACGCGGGCACCGTCACCTTCGACGAGCGCGCCTGCGAACGGACCGTCGGCGGCCCAATCCTTCGACCAGGAAAGGCGTGCGGCGATGCTCGCCGGCAGATCCTTCAGCGAAGCCTGCAGACCGGAAGCCGCGTCGACGACGACGGTGTTGCCGGTCGCAAGGGCGGCACCCAGCTGGTGGTAGAGGCCGGTTTCGGTGGTCGGAACCAGCAGCACGCGGCCACGCGGATGCAGCGCATAGAGGTTGCGCTCGCCGACCGGGCCCGGAAGTTCCGAGTGAAGCCCGAGGGCCGAGTTGCTGCCGGCGGTGCGGGCGGCTTCGGCTTCCGCCTTTTTACCCTTGCCGTCGAGCCACTTGGCAAAGTCGAGCAGAACAGGATCGGTGTGAACCGAGCTGTGCTGCGGCGGGACCGGGGCGGTGGCGACGAGGCGGCCGAGATAGAGCGGGCCGCCAGCCTTCGGGCCGGTGCCGGAGAGGCCACGTCCGCCGAAGGGCTGAACGCCGACGACGGCGCCGATGACGTTGCGGTTGACGTAGAGGTTGCCCGCCTTCACCCGCGAGGTGACGTGGGCGATGGTCTCGTCGAGGCGCGTGTGCAGACCGAAGGTGAGGCCGTAGCCGGTGGCGTTGATGTCGTCGATCAACCGGTCGAGATCGTCGCGGCGGTAGCGGATGACGTGCAGAACCGGACCGAAGACTTCGCGCTTGAGGTCCGAGAGCTTGTCGAGCTCGACGATCGTCGGCGGCACGAAGGTGCCCTGTTCGGTGCCGGAAGCAAGGCCGATCTGCTCGACCTTGCGGCCGAGGCCGCGCATGGCATCGATGTGCTTCTCGATGATGCCCTTGGCCTCAGCGGTGATAACAGGGCCGACATCGACCGAGAGCCGGTCGGTGCGGCCGATCTTGAGCTCATGCAGCGCACCCTTCAGCATCGAAAGCGTGCGGTCGGCAACGTCTTCCTGCAGGCAGAGTACACGCAGCGCCGAGCAGCGCTGGCCGGCGCTGTCGAAGGCCGAGGCGATGACGTCGCCGACGACCTGTTCGGCAAGTGCCGAGCTGTCGACGATCATGGCGTTCTGGCCGCCGGTTTCGGCAATCAGCGGGATCGGCCGGCCGGCGGGCGACAGTCGATCGGCAAGCTGCGCCTGGATCAGGCGGGCGACTTCGGTCGAGCCGGTGAACATCACGCCGGCGATCTCAGGCGCGGCAACGAGCGCCGCACCGATGCGGCCGTCGCCGGGGAGCAGCTGCAGCGCGTCGGCTGGAATGCCGGCCTCGTGCAGAATGCGCACGCCTTCGGCGGCGATCAGCGGGGTTTCTTCAGCGGGCTTCGCCAGCACCGGGTTGCCGGCGACGAGCGCGGCGGCAATCTGGCCGGCGAAGATCGCCAGCGGGAAGTTCCATGGGCTGATGCAGACGATGGGACCAAGCGCCTTGTGAGCCGGGCCGAGCGTGCGACGCGTCTGTTCGGCGTAGTAGCGTAGGAAGTCGATCGCTTCGCGCACTTCGGCAATGGCGTTCGGCAGCGACTTGCCGGCTTCGCGGGCGATGAGGCCAAGCAGGGTCGGCATGCGCGCCTGCATCAGGTCGGCAGCGCGGGTAAGGCAGGCGGCGCGCTCGGCGGGCGAGACGGCGGCCCAGCTCGCGGCGGCCTTGGCGGCAAGCGTCGCTGCCTGGCGGGCGTCGGCTTCCGATGCCTCGGTGACCGAGCCGACCACGTCGCGGTGGTCGCCGGGGTTGACGACGGCGCGGGTTTCGCCGGAGGCGGGCCCCGTTGCCAACTGCGGAACGGCCTTCCAGTTAACCGTCGCACTTGCCTGGAGCGCTGCGGTCAGCGAAGTCAGGCCGGCTTCGTTCGAAAGGTCGAGACCGGCGGAGTTGCGGCGCGTGTCGCCGAAGAGGTTGTCGGGCAGCGCGATCTGGTCGTGCGGTGCGCCAACGACCGGCATCGCGCGCACGATCTCGACCGGATCGGCAATCAGTTCGTCGACCGAGACCTTCGGGTCGGCGATGCGGTTGACGAAGGAGGAGTTCGCACCGTTTTCGAGCAGGCGGCGAACGAGGTAAGCCAGCAGCGTCTCATGGGTGCCGACCGGCGCGTAGATCCGGCAGGGACGGTCGAGATTGCCCTTGCCGACCACCTCGTCATAGAGCGGCTCGCCCATGCCGTGCAGGCACTGGAACTCGTACTTGCCGACCTTGAAGTCCTTGCCGGCCATTTCGTAGATGGTCGCCAGCGACTGGGCGTTGTGGGTCGCGAACTGCGGGAAGATCACGTCGGTTGCGGCCAGCAGCTTCTTGGCACAGGCGATGTAGGAGACGTCGGTGTAGATCTTGCGGGTATAGACCGGAAAGTCTTCGAGACCGTCGAGCTGCGCGCGCTTGATCTCGGCGTCCCAGTACGCGCCCTTGACGAGGCGCACCATGACGCGGCGGCCGGCGCGGCGCGCAAGGTCGATGATGAAGTCGAGCACGTAGGGGCAGCGCTTGCCATAGGCCTGGACGACGAAGCCCATGCCGGCCCAGCCGGCGAGATCCTTGTCGAGGCAGAGTTCTTCGAGCAGGTCGAGCGAAAGTTCGAGACGGTCGGCTTCCTCGGCGTCGATGTTGAGGCCGATGTCGTATTTCTTGGCGATAACGGCGAGCGCCTTCACCTTCGGCAGAAGCTCATCCATGACACGCGACGCCTGCGAACGGGCGTAGCGCGGGTGCAGCGCCGAAAGCTTGATCGAGATGCCGGGGCCTTCATAAATGCCGCGGCCGGCCGATGCCTTGCCGATGGCATGGATCGCCTGCTCGTAGTCGCGGTAGTAACGCTCCGCGTCGGCAGCCGTCGTCGCCGCTTCGCCGAGCATGTCGTAGGAATAGCGGAAGCCCTTCTGCTCGAGTGCGCGCGAACGGCGCAGCGCCTCGTCGATGGTTTCGCCGGTGACGAACTGTTCGCCCATCATGCGCATTGCCATGTCGACGCCGCGGCGGATGACCGGCTCGCCGCAGCGGGCGATCAGGCGGGTGAGCGCGGCGGAAAGGCTGCGGTCGTTGACGGTTGAGGTCAGCTTGCCGGTGACGACGAGGCCCCAGGTGGCGGCGTTGACGAACAGCGAGCGGCCACCGCCGATATGCGACTTCCAGTCGCCGTCGGCGATCTTGTCGCGGATCAGCGCGTCACGCGTCGCGGTGTCCGGAATGCGCAGCAGCGCTTCGGCCAGGCACATCAGCGCCACGCCTTCCTGGCTGGAGAGCGAATATTCCTGCACGAGGCCTTCGACGCCCGAACCCTTGTGCTTGGCGCGTAGCGCTTCGATCAGCTTGCGCGCCGTCTTGGCGGCGGCCGCGCGGGTGGTGGCGTCGAGCGTTGCGGCTTCGACCAGCGCCGGCAGCGCTTCCGTTTCCGGCCGGCGGTAGGCGGCGGTGATCGCCTGGCGCAGCGTGCTCTGCGGTCGGACTGGCGGGGCGAACTCGGCAAAGGGAGCCTGAGGCGCGCCGGTCTCTGCAGTGGTCTTGTGAAGCGGTGTCTGGCTCATCGAGCGCTATCCTCCGGGAAGCGGTTTTGAAGGCGCGGCGCGCCCTCGATCGTGGGCGGAAAATACGCTTCCTTTCGCCGTACATCCATCCGGCAAATTTGATCTTTGGCGGAATGTTTCACCGTCCCACGCGCACGGCGCCGCAGAGGATGCGGAATGTTCGCAATATCGCCGGATGATCCGGTGTTATGCAGCCTTGCCGAAATGCTTCTCGCGGGCCATCAGGCACTCGTCATCGCCCGGCATGCAGGTGCGACAGACGATCGGTCGGATCGCGTAGATCTTGCAGCCGACATGGTCGCCGAGCTTGCCGTTGAGCGCCAAGCAGCGATCGTCCTCGCAACGCATGCCACCGAGATCGGCGGACACATACTCCGCCGGGATCAGGTCGAGCTCCTCGTCCGTCTCCAGCGAGAAACGCGGCCAGTCGGCCGAATAGGCGCAGCAGGCGCCGCAGCTCTGGCAATCGAAGCTTTCGTCGAGGGATACGGGTTCGGTCATGCCGTCAAACTAGCATGAAGGCCGTGCGTTCGAAATGGCCTTACGCGATGGCGGCATCCCGGCGAGCGATCTCGTAGTCCTCCGTATGCACCAGCACGCCATCGGCGGTCACGACAGCGATGCCATAGGCCGCCGGCTCGTCGACCGACAGCGACGCGTCCGGTGCGTCGAAGGGCATCGGCTGCTGGTGCACCGGGCTCTTGAAGACCGAGAAGGGAATGCCGCGGGAAGAACCACTGATCGTGCGGTGCACATGGCCGGCGAAGATGTGCCGGACATTGCCGTGCCGTTTGACGAGATCATAAAACTCCGCCTCGTTGGCGAGCCGGATCATGTCCATGCCGCTAAAGCCGGTCCTGTGCGGCGGGTGATGCATGAAGATGAGCACCGGCCGGTCGCCGGCATCGGCCAATTGCCGGTCGAGCCAGGCGAGCCGCTTGGCGCAAAGTACGCCGGCATGGCTGGTCGGATAATCATAGGGCGGGGCAAACAGCGTATCGAGCAGGAGGACGCGGCAGTCGGCAAAATCGATCGCCTGCTGCACGAAGCCGTTCTCGTCGGTCTCGGCATCGGCAAAGACGTCGCGGAACACCTCGCGCCGGTCATGATTGCCGATGGTGATGGCGACCGGCGGCGTAAGCTGATCGATGAGCCGCTTCAGGCGCTCGTAGGACGCGCGGTCCGCGTAGTGGGTGAGGTCGCCCATGAAGACCACCCGGTCTGCGTCCGCATGGTAGCGGTTGACATGCGCGATGCCGTTGGCCAGCCGCTGATGGGGGTCAAGGCCGATGATTGTCGTACCCTCGGGCACCATATGCAGGTCGGTGAAGATGATCAGCTTTGTCATGGAGTTCCAGAGGGTTGCGTCCGATTGGCCCAAGCTGTCGCGCCGACGGGCGTGCGTCAAGCCGCATCTTTGGGCTCGACAGACGAACTGCGGCCCGCGGTTTTTCTTGCGGGCGCGCGCGGAAAGCGGTAATGCAGGCGCATCTGATATATCAGCCATGGTCGCCGCTAAGGCTATGGCAAACGCGTTGGAGAAACGGCATGCGGTGGAAGCGCACGATCCAGTTGCTGGACGTTCATTGCGAGGGTGAAATCGGCAAGGTCGCGATCGGCGGCGTGCCGAAGATCCCGGGCAACTCGATCGCCGAGCAGCTCAACCACATCAACACGGTCGATGACAGCCTGCGCCGGTTCCTGTGCCTGGAGCCGCGCTCCGGCTCGATCGGGTCGGTCAACCTTCTGGTGCCGCCGAAGCGGCCGGAAGCCGATGCCGGCTTCATCATCCTGCAGGCCGACCAGGCCCATGCCATGTCCGGCTCGAACTCGATCTGCGTCACGACCGCGCTCTTGGAATCCGGCATCATAGAGATGAAGGAACCCGAGACCGTCGTCATGCTCGACACTGCCTCCGGCCTCGTCAAGGCGACCGCCACCTGCCGCGACGGCCGCTGCGAAAAGGTGAAGCTGACGATGGTGCCGTCCTTCGTGCATGAGCTCGACGTCGAGGTCGAGACGCCGAAGTGGGGCAAGATCAAGCTCGATCTCTGCTACGGCGGCATCTTCTACGCCCTGGTCGATGTCGGCCAGATCGGTACCACGATCGACAAGGCGAACGCCCGCGAGATCGTCGAAGCCGGCATGATCCTGAAGGACATCGTCAACCGCACCATCCCCGTCGTTCATCCGGAAATCCCGGAGATCAAGGGCGTCGCCTATGTGATGTTCCGCGATGTCGAGGCTGACGGCACGATCCGCACCTGCACCACGATGTGGCCGGGCCGCGTCGACCGCTCGCCTTGCGGCACGGGCAGCTCCGCCAACCTTGCGACGCTGCATGCGCGCGGCAAGGTCAAGGTCGGTGACGTCCTGAAGTCCCGCTCGATCATCGGTTCGGAATTCGAAGTGGGCCTCGAAGGGGTCACGACTGTTGCCGGTCGCGAGGCGATCATCCCGACCATTGCCGGTCGCGGCTGGACCTTCGGTCTGCACCAGGTGGCGCTCGACCCGTTCGATCCGTTGGCCGATGGCTTCGCGCTCACCGATACCTGGGGGCCGCAGGCAGGCGAAATCCGCTAGTCGGTCGCGTTCTTAGGGGGTGTTCTAAACGAAAACGCGGGCCGAAGATCATGGGATCTCCGACCCGCGTGGCCCTTGGGAGGCGTGTTCGATTACTTGATGCGGCTTGCCTTGGGGAGCATGGCTGTCTCAAACCCATCGCTTACGCTGAGTGCGGCGAGCTTCTGGCCGGCAAACGCATCGCCTTCATTGGCGGCCTTGCGGAAGATTTCCCGTGCCGCAGGGATGTCCTTGTTGATGCCTTCGCCGTTCTCGAGCATCAGGCCGAGATTGACCATGGCATCGACATTGCCCCTGTCGGCGGCCAGCCGGTAGAACTTGGCGGCCTTCGCGTTGTCCTCAGCGACCAGCTTTCCTTCGTCCAGGATGACCGCGAGATTGAAGGCGGCGACGTCGTCGCCGGCGAGGGATGCCCGCTCGAACCATGCGATCGCGAGTTCGCCGTTGACCGAGGTTCCCATGCCGTCGCGATAGGAGACGCCGAGATTGTAGGCGGCGAGAATGTTGCCGGCGGCGGCGGCCTTCTGGTTCAGCGCGAATTCGGTGGCGGTATCGCCTTCTTCGCCGACGAGAACGGCATAGTTGGTCATGGCCAGCGCGTGGCCATGTTCGGCGGCTTCGCCGAGAATGCGTTGCGACTGGATCTTCTGGCCGGCCTTGTCGAGAACGCGGGCCAGCTGAAACTCGGTGCGGGCGCCACTCTTCTGGTTATAGGCCTCGCGGCAGGCCGACAGCGCGACGCCGATCTTGATGTCCTCAGTGGCAACGGCCGGGAAGGCCATATTGCGTTGCAGGTCGAAAATGCTGCCTGCCTCGCGGTCGCAGACGTCGGCTGCGGAAAGCTCGGCGGCGCGGGCTGAAGGAAGTGCGATCGCAGCAACCGCCAGCAAGCTGACGACAGCCAGGAATACGGCGTTGATGATGCGGGTGCCGGATGCGCTGCGATTTTCCATGAAGCTCTCCCTTCTCTTGACGGTGAACTTATCCCTGCTCGTTGGAGACGGCTGTTCCGGCGGGAACAGCCCGGCAACGAAAGCTCGGGCGAAGTGGCGAGGGACTGCTGCGGGCCGGCCCTGCGCCCGCTTGCATCCGGGAGCGCCGGGGCTATCCTCGCAAGGCGGCAGCGATACGGGAGATAAGCGATGGAAGATCTGGCAGCGTCGATGCGCAAGATGCTGGTGAGCCGGCGCGTCGTCGTCGGCGGTCTGTTGCTGACGGCGGTCGGCGGTGGTGCTACGCCCGCCTGGGCAGGCTCAGCCCTTGGCGAGGCAACGGAGATCCGCGGCGATGTCCGGCTGAGGCAGGCAAAAAAGGATAAGCCACTCGCCGTCGGCGGTCAGCTGTTCGAGAACGACCGCGTGCACACGAACGCCGAGAGTTTTGCAACCTTGAATCTGGGCACGGATACGCGCGTGCTTCTGGGCGCCGAAACCGAACTGCTCGTCGATAGCTTCATTGCCGGGCAGGGCGGCACGCTCGAGCTTGGAACGGGTCGCATGGTCTTCGACCGGCCTGAGGGGTTGCCGAAGGTCGATGTCGCCGTCCGCACGGCCTTCGGCATGATCGGCGTGCGCGGCACCAAGTTCTTCTGTGGTCCGAGCCGGGCCGCCTTTGCCGTCTTTGTCGAACATGGAAGCGTTTCGGTCGCGCGCGGCGGCGTAACCAAGATCGTCGCTGCGGGGCAGGGGGTGGAGTTTCATCATCGCGGGGACGCCCCGAGCGAGCCCGCCAACTGGGGCGAGGCGCGCATCAAGGAGGCCTATGCCAGCGTCGGCCTGACGCGCTGAGCTGACGCCGACATTATCCGAAGCGGCGGGTGCAGACGGCGCGCCGCCTCAGTCGGCGACCGTGAACAGTTCCATCGTCGAGAACCCGCGGATCTCGTGGCTGCCAAGCGGGCGAAGCGGCCTTTTGCTTTCCTGAGCGGCAGCGGGCCCGACGCAGATCGCCGTGCCGAGAAACTTGTTTGCCTCCTGAAGGCGTGCCGCCAGATTGATCGCATCGCCGTGGGCCGTGTAGTCGAGCTTGCCGCCGGCGCCGACCTCGCCGACGACGGCCGGTCCGGTCTCGATCCCGATCCGCGTCCGGCCGAAACCGTTGGAGGCGAACTGCGGACGCCTGCGCATCTCTTCCGTCAGCGCATGGATCGCCTTGGCGCAATCGATGGCCCTGTCGACATGATCAGCCAGATCCTCCGGGGCGTTGAAGAACGCGTGCACCGCATCGCCCACCACCTTGTCGACCATGCCGCCATGGTCGGCCACCAGCGCGTTGACTTCGGCAAAATAGATGTCGAGCAGGGCGATGAGCGCCCGCGGCTTGAGCCTCTGCGACAGGGTGGAAAAGCTCTCGATGTCGGTAAAGAGCGCGGTCACCTGGCGCTCCTCGCCAGCCATGCGGGCAAGTCCGGGATTGTCGATGTAGCGGGCGACCACCGACTGCGGCAGATATTGCGAAAACTTCTGCCGGGCCGTCGCTTCCGCGCGCCGCACCTGGGCAAATTGCAGGACGCTGGTCACCGCGAGGACGGCAATAAGCGCGACCGAGACGCTGACGGCATCGATGAGCCAGCCGCTGGCATCGTAGACGACGGCAGCTGCAGCGACCGCGGCGGCGACGGTGCAAAGGCCGAGCGCCGCCGATGTCAGCGGCCGCAGGCGGGTGGCGGCAAAGGCGATGCCGAGGCCGGCGACAAGTGCGGCCACGGCTTCGGCAAGCGGCAATCGGCCGTCGCGCTGCGGCACGAAGCCGGTCATGATCGCGTTGGCGATGTCGGCGTGGATCTGCACCGAGGGTTCGAGCGGCATCGAGGCGCTCGGTCTGAGGCCTCCGAGGCTTGGCAGGCTGCTGCCGATCAGCACGAGTTTGCCGGCGAAGCGCTCGGGCAAAGCCTTGCCGGACAAGACGTCGGCCGCCGAAACCGTACGTTCGCTGAGCCGTTCCTGGGGACTTGCGACGAAACGCAGGCTTCCGGTGTCGTCGAGCAAGATCGTTTGCCCGTCGATGCGCATCCAGGCCGGCTGGCCGCCGAGGATGGGCGTGCCGCCGCTCCGCATCTGCCGGGCCGCTTCGATCGCCAGCGTCGGATAGGCGTCGTTGCCGAGGATGGCATAGGCCTGAACCCGGCGTATGCGCGCATCCTCGTCGCCGACGAGAAACGAGGCCGCCGCCGCACTCGCCTGATCCATGAAGGCCCGGCATGACGTTTCCGCGCCGTCGAGAAACCACAGTTCGGGCGCGGTGAAGGGTCGGCTGAGCGCCAGCGGCGGCACGGGACGCGGCCGCTCCTGCACCGTATCGGCGACGAGAAAACCGAGAACGACGGCGGTCTTCGAAAGTGCTGCGGCAAGCGCCGGGTTGCCGTCGGAGCTGGGGTCGCAATCGGCGCTGAAGACGAAATCGACTGCAATCACCTTGGCGCCCGCGGTCGCGAGTCGCGACAGAAGCTCGGCGGTCGCTGTCCGGTCCCATTCACCCGAAGGGCGCGACTGGTGGGCCTGCCGGTCGATGTCGACGACGACGAGGTCGGGCGACTGGGGGGCAGGAACCCATTGCGTCAGACTGTCGAAGAACAACTCGCGCTGGGTTTCGAACAGCGGTCCGGCGTAGAGATAGAGTGCTATGGCCGCAAGCAGGCTCGTGAGGCAACCGCCGGCGAGCGGCGTGAAACGCAAACGCCGGCGCGGCTCAACGACCATGCGGTCTAGTCCTCCTCGGGGTCAGCGATGCTCTGCAGGCGACCGACCTTGCAGGCGATGATGCCTTCGTTGCGCTTGATCGCGCCGCTCTCCTCAAGCCACTGGATGGCGCGGTTGACCTTGGGTCGGCTGGCGCCGAGCACGCCGGCGATGTCCGTCTGGCTCATGGTCAGCCTGAGATTGGCACTTTCCGGCAATTCGTTGCCGTGGATCTGCCGGAGGGTCGCGAGGAAGAAGCGCGCCACCCGGGCGTTGAGGTCGTAAAGCGCGATGGTTTCCAGCCGCTCCGTCGTGTCGCGAAGCTGGGCGCAGAGAAAGCGGATGACCGCTTCGGCCGCCTCCCGTCGATTGGTGACGATGTCGAGAAAGGCCTTCTTGCCGATTACATAGCCCTCGGAGGCGGTCGTGGCGGTCGCATCGGCCGAACGGGTCTGACCGTCGAGCACCGCCATCTCGCCGAAGATCGCGCCGGCTTCGTGCTGGCGCAGCATCAGTTCGCGGCCCTGCGGCGTGATCAGCGACAGCTTGATGCGCCCGGAGATGACGACAATCATGTAGTTGCCTTCGTCGCCGCGCTGGAAGATCACGGTGCCGGCCGGCCATTTCCGATAGGTTGCGATATTGGCAAGTTCGGCGATAGCGTCCTTGTCGAATTCTTCAAAGATCGGAAACGAGCGCCAGAATGCCGGGCTCCTGTTGATTTCGTTCATGACATTCCCCCGCGCGGCGTCCCCTGCCGCGCCGAAATTCTTCGCCCAGCCGCTCCGTCGTTGCAACATAAAAGAACGAGGCGTCGTCGTTGTAGTTCCGCATTGTCTTGCAGTCCTGCGTCGAGAAGTGGCCGATAGAAGGTTGACGATGCGTCATCGGCGTTTCATTTTTGTGAACGATCTGTCGCCCGCGCAACGGCTAGATGATTTTGAAAATACTGATACTTCTGTTGCCAACGAACCGTTTCTCACAGGAGTCTTCCATGTCTCAGAATGTTGTCGTCCTCGTCGGACGCATCCTGCTTTCGATCATGTTTATCACGGCCGGTTTCGGCAAGCTCACCGATCCGTCGGCGACCGCCGGAATGATCACCGGTGCCGGCTGGCCCGCGCCGACGCTGCTTGCCTATCTCGCCGGCGCCTTCGAACTGGTTGCCGGTCTTGCCGTTCTCGTCGGTTTCCAGACGAAGATTGCGGCCTACCTGCTGGCGGCCTTCACGCTCGTGACCGCCTTCGTCTTCCATAGCGGTGCGATCAACATTCCGACCTTCCCGCCGGAAGCCAACGGCCTGCTGAGCGTCTTCAACAGCCTGATGATGATGAAGAACATCTCGGTCGCCGGTGGTTTCCTCGTGCTCGCCGCCTTTGGCCCGGGCGCGCTGTCGATCGACAAGCGCGGCGCCTGAGGCGCGGATTTCACTTGATGAAATGCAAGGCCCGCCGGTTCGCCGGCGGGCTTTTTTCGTTGTGTGCGAAGTCTTAGGGATAAATCACGCCCTTACGCAGGATGACGTTGCCGTAAAGCCGTGGCTCGCTCGTCTGGACCACAGTGTGGGCGGCCCTGACGCGCGGATAGAAATCGGCGCCGAGCAGAGGCACAACGCGGCGGTTCGGTTCGTGCTTGCCGCAGCACGCTACGATCTCTTGGTGGACCGGGTCGAGCGTGTCCTTGTCCTGTTTGACAGTGGCCCGGAAGATCGCCTCGGGCACAAAATCGTCGATCGGCAAGACGCTCAAGATAGCGTCGAGCACGGGGATCAGCGGGTGCCCGTCGAGCCGGATGAGACGGCGCGCATGTTCCTGGCCGGGGTAGTTGCCATCCACCAGCGCGATCTCGTCGCCGTGGCCCATCGCTCGCAGCGTTGCGAGCAGTTCGGGACTGAGGATCGGGTTTAGGCCTTTCAGCATCAGCCGAGCTCCTTGAAGAGGACATTGGTGTCGAGCAGGTAGCGGGAAAAGAGCGGCAGGCTCGCGCCGCCGATGGCGCGCGCATGGCTGCCGACCATGCCTTCCACCAGTTCGGGAATAGTCACGCCCTGAAGGTCGAGGTCGTAGAGCGCCTTGCGCGTGGCGGAAAGCAACCGCGCCCGCACCCAGGGCGGGAAGCCGCCGTCGATGACGACGGCCGAGAAGTCGACGATCGAAACGGCGGAGACGACGGCCTGGGCGAGGGCTGCGCCGCAGTCGTCGATCCAGATGTCGAGCGGTTCGCCGAAGTCGATCCAGTCGTCGGCCGAGTACCAGAGCGGCCGCGGATCGATGCCGCGTTCGCGCAAGAGGTTTTCGAGCACGAAGACCGAGGCGATCTTGAGCAGCTGGATGGTCTTGCCGTCCTTGCCCGAGACCGGCAGCGGACCGACGGCGCCAGCCGTTCCTGTTCGCCCGGAGAAGAGTGCGGAGTTCAGCACAACACCGCCGCCGATGAACGAGCCGATATAGAAATAGACGAAATCCGGATAGCTGGCGCCGACGCCGAAGGCGAGCTCGGCACCGCAGGCGCTGGTGCCGTCGTTCTGCAGAAACACCGGATAGGTGGTACGGGCAGCGACCGCCGCCTGCAGGTCGACGTCGCGCCACCTGTTCATCTCTTCGCGCGGCGCGCCCACTTCTTCGGCCCAGTTCCAGAGCTCGAAGGGGGTGGCGATGCCGATGCCGGCGATGCGCTTGCGCTGGTCGGGGCCAAGCTGCTGTTCGAGCTTCGCCATGCCGGAAATGATGAAATCGACGAGGTCGCCGGGCAGTGGGTAGGCATGCACGTGGTGCAGATGCAGCCGGATGTTGCCGACGAAATCCATCAGCACCAGATCGGCGCTGCGCCGGCCGATCTTGACGCCAAAGGAATAGACCGCGTCTGGGTTGAGCCGCATCGGCGTCGAGGGCTGGCCGACCTTGCCTCTGACGGGATCGCCTTTGACCAGAAGGCCGTCGCTTTCGAGCGCGCGCATGATCACCGAAACGGTCTGCGCCGACAGGCCGGAGCGCCGGGCAATGTCGGCCTTGGAGAGGCCGCCGTGGCGCCGGACCAGCGACATGACCAGCCGTTCGTTATAGGCGCGCACGCGCGTCTGGTTGGCGCCGCCGCTCGGATCGATGACTTCAGGTTGCGTCGGTCCCCGGTCGGGGCCGTCTGTCAGTGACATGCCACCGTCTCCTCCCGTTGGCATTGGATTATGTGAGCGGGATGCGGGCGCAAACCGCCTGCATAGTTCCTCATCCCGTTCTGCCGCCCGCTTGGCGCAGGTCTCTTGTTTCCACTTGTCGCGGCTCTGTCAATTTGGTCGGCGCGCCAATCCTCCGGTGGAGCGCTGTCATCCCAACAATGCCACATCGAAATAATAATTCAATTTGATTTATTTATTGACACCCCGGAAATTTAGTGTTTGTTTTTGTCTCGGAAGCGCCAGTTGCAGCGGAGGAGAATGCTGCGGTGGTGTAGCCAGGGCCGGTCCGCCGGCACGATTTTCAATCCTTGGGAGGATTTCATGAAGAAGACTGTTCTTTCCGCTGCTTTTGGCGCGCTGTCGCTTGGCGTTGTCTTCGCCATGCCCGCGCAAGCCGCCGATGTCGGCGCCTGCCTGATTACCAAGACCGACACCAATCCCTTCTTCGTCAAGATGAAAGAGGGCGCGACTGCCAAGGCCAAGGAACTCGGCGTGACGCTGAAGTCCTATGCCGGCAAGATCGACGGCGACCATGACAGCCAGGTGGCTGCGGTCGAATCCTGCATTGCAGACGGTGCCAATGGCATCCTGATCGCCGCCTCCGACACCAAGGCGATCGTCGATCAGGTCAAGAAGGCGCAGGAAGCCGGTCTGCTCGTGATCGCGCTCGACACGCCGCTCGATCCGGCAACCGCCGCCGATGCGACCTTTGCCACCGACAACCTGCTCGCCGGCAAGCTGATCGGCCAATGGGCCGCCGCCACCATGGGTGATGGTGCCAAGACCGCCAAGATCGGCTTCCTCGACCTGACGCCGTCGCAGCCGACAGTCGACGTTCTGCGTGACCAGGGCTTCATGATGGGCTTCGGCATCGACACGAAGGATCCGAACAAGATCGGCGACGAGGACGATCCGCGCATCGTCGGCCACGACGTCACCAACGGCAACGAGGAAGGTGGCCGCAAGGCGATGGAGAACCTTCTGCAGAAGGATCCGGATATCAACGTCATCCACACCATCAATGAGCCGGCCGCCGTCGGCGCCTATCAGGCGCTGAAGGCCGTCGGAAAGGAAAAGGACGTGCTGATCGTTTCGGTCGACGGCGGTTGCCCGGGCGTCAAGTCGGTCGCCGAAGGTGTCATCGGCGCAACCTCGCAGCAGTACCCGCTGATGATGGCGGCTCTCGGCATCGAGGCGATCAAGAAGTTCGCCGACACCGGTGAGAAGCCGAAGCCGACGGAAGGCAAGGACTTCTTCGATACCGGCGTCTCGCTCGTCACCGACAAGCCGGCAGCCGGCGTCGAATCGATCGATACCAAGGTCGGCACGGAGAAGTGCTGGGGCTGATTGCCCGCCTTCTACCGTCACCATGTAAAGGCAACGGAAGGGCGGCCCCGGCCGCCCTTCGCGTAAGCGCCGATGTCTTTGACAAGGCGACGAAAACCGCGCAGCTTTTAAAGAGTGCTATTGCCCGCGTCATTGTGGGCGGGCTGTGCACGACACCATCGCAACCCCTTGGGAGTGGGGTTCACGGGAGGAAGGTCCATGGGCGAGCCCAACACAGCCGCGCAGCCATCCCAGGAATTCGAAAAAGTCCTGGTCAACAGTTCGACGCAGGTCGCGTCGTTCGATACGCATGACAAGACAGCGGTCCAGAAGATCCAGCATTTCCTGCATTCGACGCCGGCCGCCGTGCCGTTCATCGTGCTGATTGCAGCGATCCTGATCTTCGGCATCGCCATCGGGGGTAAGTTCTTCTCGTCCTACACCCTGACCCTGATCCTTCAGCAGATCGCCATCGTCGGCATTCTTGGTGCCGCACAGACGCTGGTGATCCTGACCGCCGGCATCGATCTTTCGATCGGTGTCATCATGGTGCTGTCGGCTGTGATCATGGGCAATTGCGCCGTCACCTACGGCCTTCCGGCACCGATCGCGATCTTCATCGGCTTCGTCGTCGGCGGCGCCTGCGGCTTCCTCAACGGCTTCCTCGTCTCCAGGGTCAAGCTTCCGCCGTTCATCGTCACGCTCGGCACCTGGTATGTCATCATGTCGACGAACTTCATCTATTCGGCCAACGCGACGATCCGCGAGGCCGACGTAACGGCCGTCACCCAGATGCTCCACCTCTTCGGCGTCAGCTTCAAGGTGGGCTCCGCCGTCTTCACGCTCGGCGTGGTGATGATGGTTGTGCTGGTCTTCGGCCTCTGGTACGCGCTCAATCACACCGCCTGGGGCCGCCACCTCTATGCCGTTGGCGACGATCCGGAGGCGGCGAAGCTCTCGGGTATCCGCACCAGCCGCGTGCTTCTGAGTGCCTATACGCTTGCCGGCCTGATCGCGGCACTTGCCGCCTGGGTCTCGATCGGCCGCAACGGCTCGATCTCGCCGTCTGCAGCCGTCACCGACTACAATCTGCAGGCCATCACCGCAGCTGTTATCGGCGGCATCTCGCTCTTCGGCGGCCGCGGGTCGATCCTCGGCACACTGATCGGCGCGATGATCGTCGGCGTCGTCTCCATGGGGCTCAACATGCTCGGCGCCGATCCGCAGTGGAAAGTCTTCCTCACCGGCGTCTTGATCATCACCGCCGTCGCAATCGACCAATGGATCAGAAAGGTAGCAGGCTGATGGCTCAGGAACCCATTCTCACCGCGCGCGGCCTGGTCAAGCGTTACGGTCGCGTCACCGCCCTCGATCATGCCGATTTCGATCTCTATCCCGGCGAGATCCTCGCCGTGATTGGCGACAACGGTGCCGGCAAGTCCTCGATGATCAAGGCGATCTCCGGCGCCATCACGCCGGATGAGGGCGAGATCCGGCTTGAGGGCCAACTGATCAACTTCCGTTCGCCGATGGAAGCGCGAACAGCCGGCATCGAAACGGTCTATCAGAACCTGGCGCTGTCGCCGGCGCTGTCGATCGCCGACAACATGTTCCTCGGCCGCGAAATCCGCAAACCTGGCATCATGGGCAAGCTCTTCCGCACCCTCGATCGCGCGGAAATGGAAAAGCGGGCGCGGGCGAAACTGTCCGAGCTCGGGCTGATGACGATCCAGAACATCAACCAGGCGGTGGAAACGCTCTCGGGCGGCCAGCGCCAGGGCGTGGCCGTGGCGCGGGCCGCGGCCTTCGGCTCCAAGGTGGTGATCATGGACGAGCCGACGGCGGCACTCGGCGTCAAGGAAAGCCGGCGGGTGCTGGAGCTGATCCTCGACGTGCGCTCGCGCGGCCTGCCGATCGTCTTGATCTCGCACAACATGCCGCATGTATTCGAGGTGGCCGACCGCATCCACGTTCACCGTCTCGGCAAGCGGCTCTGTGTCATCAATCCGAAGGAGCATACGATGTCGGATGCGGTTGCCTTCATGACCGGGGCGAAGGAGCCGCCGCGCGAGGCGCTTGCGGCATGAATGTCGAGCCGATTGCAAACGAAATCCTGAAACGGGCGGCTGGTGCCGCCCGCTTCGTCGTCGCCATCGCCGGGCCGCCCGGTGCCGGGAAGTCGACGCTGGCCGAGGCGCTGGCCGAAACCCTGGTTGCCGGCGGCGAAAGGGCGGCGGTTCTGCCGATGGACGGCTTCCACATGGACAATGCCGTTCTTGAGGAAAAAGGTCTCCTCCCACGGAAGGGGTCGCCGGAGACATTCGACGTCAGGGCTTTTCTTTCGACGGTCGCCGCGGTGCGCGCCAATGACGGCGAGGTGCTGGTTCCGGTCTTCGACCGCTCGCGCGAGATCGCGATCGCCTCTGCCAGGATCGTTGCGCCCGAGACCCGCATCATCCTGGTCGAGGGCAACTACCTGCTGCTCGACGAGGCGCCGTGGGACGGGCTCGAAGGCGCCTTCGATTTCTCGATCTTCATCAATCCCGGCGTGGCAGAACTGGAGCGGCGGCTTTTGCAGCGCTGGTCCGATCACGGCTATGACGAGGAGGCGGCGAAGCGCAAGGCTCTCGGTAACGACATCCCGAACGCGCATCGCGTGGTCGACCATCAGCGGGCGGCGGATCTGGTGCTTGCGGATTTCTGAGCGATGGTCGGATTGCGGATTGTGTTTGCGGGCGCATTGGTGATATCGAGACGCGGTTCCACCACATGAGAAACCGCCCGCCACCCGCGTACCCGCCGGCTCGCAAAGCTGCGCGCGCGGATCGGGCGCGAGCCCGGGGCTGCGGTTTTCCGTCTGCGCCTGCTCTGACCTAGGAGAACGCTGACCATGCAAGACCTCGTTATCCGCCGCCCGGATGATTGGCACCTTCATTTGCGCGACGGCGACATGCTGAAGGGCGTTATCGCCGATACCAGCCGCCATTTCGCCCGCGCGATCATCATGCCCAACCTGGTGCCGCCTGTCGTCACGACCGCAGACGCCTCCGCCTATCGCGAACGTATCGTCTCGGCGATCCCGGCCGGGGACCGGTTCGAGCCGCTGATGACGCTCTACCTGACCGCAGGCACCAATCCCGACGACGTCGAAGCCGGCCACAAGAGCGGTCTCGTCAAGGCGGTCAAGCTCTACCCGGCAGGTGCGACGACCAACTCGCACTGCGGCGTGCGCAACATCGACGAGGCGATGCCGGTGCTGGAGCGCATGGCAAAGATCGGCCTGCCGCTCTGCGTGCATGGCGAAGTCACCAGCTCTGATGTCGACATCTTCGACCGCGAGGCCGTGTTCATCGAGACCGTGCTCGATCCCTTGCGCAAGCGCCTGCCGGAACTGAAGGTGACGATGGAGCACGTCACTACCAAGGACGGCATCGACTACATCAAGGCGTCGAAGGCGAACCTTGCAGGTTCGATCACCACCCATCACCTGATCATCAACCGCAACGCCTTTCTCGTCGGTGGGATTAAGCCACACTATTACTGCCTGCCGGTCGCCAAGCGCGAGAACCACCGCCTGGCATTGCGCGCGGCTGCCGTCTCCGGCGACAAGCGCTTCTTCCTCGGCACGGACTCCGCACCGCACGTCGATCCGCTGAAGGAATGCGCTTGCGGCTGCGCCGGCATCTACACCTCGATCAACACCATGAGCTGCCTGGCGCATGTGTTCGAGGAGGAGGGCGCGCTCGACAAGCTCGAAACCTTCGCCTCGCTGAACGGTCCCGCCTGGTACGGGCTGCCGGTGAACGAGGAAACGATCACGCTCAGGAAACAGGCAGAGGCTGTCACTTATCCCAAGAAGATCGAGACCGGTGCCGGTCCGGTCACCGTCTTCGATCCGATGTTCCCGCTGCACTGGGCCGTCGTTTGATCGCTTGAAGTTTTGAAGGAGAGTTTGATGTTTTCCAACGCGTTCACCGACAAGGCCGTCATGGCCGAGCTGGTCGCCAAGATGCTCTGGGAGATCAAGGCCGTGCATTTCAGCGCCGACAAGCCCTACAAGCTGTCGTCCGGCATGGCGAGCCCCGTCTATATCGACTGCCGCAAGCTGATTTCCTATCCGCGCATCCGTTCGGCGGTGATGGATTTTGCTGCAGCGTCGATCCTGCGCGAAGCCGGTTTTGAGAAGTTCGACGTGGTTGCAGGCGGCGAAACCGCCGGCATTCCCTTCGCCGCCATGCTTGCCGAACGTCTCGGTCTGCCGATGATCTATGTGCGCAAGGCGCCCAAGGGCCACGGCCGCAACGCCCAGATCGAAGGCCATATGCCGGAAGGCGCCCGCGTTCTCGTCATCGAGGACCTGACGACGGCTGGTGGCTCGATGTTCAAGTTCATCGACGCGATCCGCGCAGCCGGTGGCATCGTCGACCACGGCATTGCGCTCTTCTACTACGACATCTTCCCGGAAGCGGTCGGCGAGATGAAAGGCAAGGGCGTCGACCTGCACTGGATCGCCACATGGCGCAACGTGCTTGCGGTCGCCCGCGAGCAGAAGCTGTTCGACGAAAAGACGCTCGGTGAGGTCGAGGCCTTCCTCAACGCGCCGCTCGCCTGGTCGGGCCGCAACGGCGGCGTCAGCGCCTTGGCGTAATCTCTGGCGAGGCCCCGGTTCTGCCGGGGCCTCGTAGCGTCTTCAGTCATAATTTTTAAATCGATTGAAAATCTGTCGAGGAGGATAAGCCGATGATCGTATGCTGCGGAGAAGCGCTGATCGACATGCTGCCGCGGGACACGACCGCGGGCGAGAGTGCCTTTGCGCCCTATGCCGGCGGCGCGATCTTCAACACGGCGATCGCCCTTGGCCGCCTCGGCATCCAGACCGGATTTTTCACGGGTCTCTCCGACGACATGTTCGGCGATATCCTGCGCGACACGCTGAAGGCAGCGAATGTCGATTTCGGCCCCTGCGCGACGCTGTCGCTGCACACGACGCTTGCCTTCGTCAAGCTGGTCAACGGCCATGCCAGCTACGCCTTCTTCGATGAAAACACTGCCGGCCGCATGATCACCCGCGAGCACCTGCCAACGCTCGGCGATTTCTGTGAGGCACTGCATTTTGGCGCGATCAGCCTCATCCCCGAGCCCTGCGGCTCGACCTACGAAGCATTGATGACGCGCGAGCATGAAAAGCGGGTCATTTCTTTCGATCCGAATATCCGCCCCGGTTTCATCAAGGACCGAGAGGCTCATCTCGCCCGCATGAACCGCATGGCGGCGATGTCCGATATCATCAAGTTCTCCGACGAGGATCTCGCCTGGTTCGGCATGGAGGGAAGTCACGACGATCTCGCGGCCGAATGGCTGAGGCGCGGCCCGAAGCTGGTGCTGATTACCAAGGGCGCCGATGGCGCCGTCGGTTATACCGCCCGCCACAAGGTCGAGGTTGCCGGTGAGCGCGTGACCGTGGTCGATACGGTCGGTGCCGGCGACACTTTCGATGCCGGCGTGCTGGCATCGCTGAAGCTCGCCGGTCTCCTGAGCAAGGCCGATGTCGCCGGCCTCACTGAAACCGCCGTTCGCAACGCGCTGGCGCTCGGCGCCAAGGCGGCGGCCGTCACGGTCTCGCGCGCAGGCGCCAACCCGCCGTGGAAGCATGAAATCGGTCTTTGATCGTTAGTCCGGGTCCGGGCGGTATTCCAGGATATCGCCCGGCTGGCAGTCGAGTGCTGCGCAGATCCTTTCCAGCGTGTCGAAGCGCACGCCCTTCACTTTTCCGGATTTCAGCAGCGAGATGTTCTGCTCGGTGATCCCCACCTGTTCGGCAAGATCGCGTGAACGAACCTTGCGTTTCGCCAGCATCACATCGAGATTGACGACAATCGGCATGCGCTAGACGAAGCTCCTGTTCTCCGCCTCGACCCCCGATGCGATGACCATGACATGGCCGAGGCCGACGACGAGCCCGGCCATCAGAAGCACGATCATCGTGCCGCCATTGATGTCGAACATCACCGCATGTCCCGTGGTGCCCGGGTTGTCATAGGTGACAGCGAGGATGCCGATCCCATTGCTGACGGTCATGCACAGCGAGCCGAAAAGGGCGGTCAGTCCCACCCGCCGCAACAGCACGCCATTGCGGCCGGACAGGATCTCGCCGCGCTGGAAGCTGTCGAAAAGCTGCCAGGCGAATGCGAGGCCGGCAATGACGAGCGCGTTGTTGATCGCAGTCAGAAAGGCGACGGTCCCGATGGCTCGATAGGACAGAGTGATGATCTCGACCCGAGGGAAGACGATGTCGCGAACGCCCTGTTCGAAGCCTTGCCGGTCGAAGAAGATCTGCCAATGCGTGTAGACGACCGCCGAACAGAACAACGCTCCGCACAATATGATCATGAGCTTCATGAAGCGGCTGAGCTTGCGCAGCCTCTCGGCGGAGTTCGTCATACAAAGTCCCTTATCGTTTCACTTGTATTTTTATCGTAAAACAATAAATAATTGCCGTCAATTGTGATGTTGGATGCGGCCCTGGAGCTTTCCTGGCAGGAGGGGAGCGCGCCTGCGGAAAGCCAGAGCTATGCGCTCAACGTCCACGCGGGCAGTGTGCCGGCTGCGGCGCTCGGGAGCCGCGTGCCACCGGGAGAAACGCTCTATCTCCTGGCTCTCGCCGAAGCGGATGCCGCGCGTTTGCGGCTGTTGCAGGAAAAGATCGCACGCTCGAAACGGGGCGAGCCTAACCGCGGCAGCCTGTCGGCCGGTTCTCCGGACGTTGCCGAAAGGTCATGGTCAATGCCCGGATGCAGATGGGGTCGGACACGGACTATTTTCCGCTGCTGTTGAAGCTCGATCTGATGGAGGTGCTGAAACCCGGCGCCACGACGTTGCCGGGTTGTGCAAAATCACGAGGCCCGAGGCGCGAAAAGCGCCTCAGGCCTCTATCGTCTTCAGCGGTGCGGTTCCGGGGAGAACCCTGCGGATTTGTTTAATGGGCGGCTTTCAGCAAGGCTGCCACCAGACCCGCCGTCGACGAATCGTGACCTTCGGCGCTTTCCTTACCTTCGACGACGGGAAGCAGGCCGGTCGCCAGCTCCTTGCCGAGCTCGACGCCCCACTGGTCGAAGGAATTGATGTTGAAGAGCGCGCCCTCGACGAAGACGCGGTGCTCGTAAAGCGCGATCAGGCGGCCGAGCGCGAAGGCATCGAGCTGGTCATAGACGATCGTCAGCGACGGGCGATTGCCGGTGAAGACGCGGTGCGGCGCAATCTTGTCGGCCTTGGAATCGGCCATACCCTTGGCGGTCAGCTGCGCCTTGGCTTCCGCGAGCGTGCGGCCCTTCATCAGCGCTTCCGACTGGGCCAGGCAATTGGCGATCAGCAGCTCGTGCTGGTGACGCAGGTTCTTCTCGTGGCCGTTGGCGGCGATCATGAACTCGGCGGGAATGACGTCCGTGCCCTGGTGGATCAGCTGGTAGAAGGCGTGCTGGCCGTTGGTGCCGGGCTCGCCCCAGACGACCGGGCCGGTCGAGTATTCGACCGGCGTGCTCTCAAGCGTCACCGCCTTGCCGTTCGATTCCATATCGAGCTGCTGCAGATAGGCGGGGAAGCGCGACAGGCGCTGGTCATAGGGCAGGATCGCCCGCGACGGGTAGCCGAGCACGTTGCGATGGTAGAAGCCGAGAAGGCCGAGCAGGACCGGTATGTTCTGACGGATCGGTGCGGTGCGGAAATGTTCGTCTATGGCGTGGCCGCCATCGAGGAAGCGGCCGAAATTCTCCTTGCCGACGGCGATCATCAGCGGCAGGCCGATCGCCGACCAGATCGAGTAGCGCCCGCCGACCCAATCCCAGAAGCCGAAGACGCGGGCCTGGTCGATGCCAAAGGCGGCGACCTTGTCGAGCGCGGTCGAAACGGCTGCGAAGTGATGGCCGACGGCAGCCTCGCCGAGCTTATCGGCGATGAAGGCGCGGGCGGTCGCCGCGTTGGTCATCGTCTCGATGGTGGTGAAGGTCTTCGAGGCGATGATGAAGAGCGAGGTTTCCGGATCGATCAGCTTCAGCGTATCGGCGATATGGGCGCCATCGATGTTGGAAACGAAGTGCAGGCGCGGGCCGTCGTGGAAGGGCGCAAGCGCCAACGTCGCCATGACAGGACCGAGGTCCGAGCCGCCGATGCCGATGTTGACGACGTCGGTGATCTTCTTGCCGGTCGCACCTTTCAGCGCGCCCGAGCGGATGCCGTCGGCAAAGGCGCCCATGGCGGCAAGCACGCCGTTGACATCGGGCATCACGTCCTTGCCGTCGACGAGGATCGGGCGGTTGCCGCGGTTGCGCAGCGCCGTGTGCAGCACGGCGCGCTCCTCGGTGATGTTGATGATGTCGCCGCGGAACATGGCGTCCCGCTTCTCCTCGACCTTGGCGGCCCTGGCGACCGCCTCCAGTCCGTCCAGCACCTTGTCGTTGACGGCGCATTTCGAATAGTCGAGCAGCAGGTCGCCGAGCGTGGTGCTGAAACGCGCGAAACGTTCTGCGTCGGCGGCGAAGGCCGCGCGGATATCGGTTGCGTTGGTTTGAGCGGCGGTGGCTTTGAGTTGGTCGACAAGCGCTTTCATCGCGGGGCTCCTTGGTCGGACAGGGGTGTCGGACAATCGCCTGCGTAGCTATTCGCTTTAAGTGGACCAAATCAAGACTGGAAAACCGCCGAGGCGGCGGTTTTCAGGATTTTTTAAATCGTTTGAATTTCGGAGTAGTTTATCCGCGCAGATCCTTGCGCAGGATCTTGCCGACATTGGTCTTCGGCAGTTCGGTGCGGAATTCGACGAAACGCGGACGCTTGTAGTTGGTGAGGTTGGCGGCGCAGTGGCGCTTGACCTCTTCCTCCGTCAGTGCTGCATCCCTCTTAACGACGAAGAGCTTGACCGCTTCGCCGGAATGCTCGTCCGGAATGCCGATCGCCGCGCATTCGAGGATGCCCGGATGGGTCATCGCCACTTCCTCGATCTCGTTCGGGAAAACGTTGAAGCCGGAGACCAGGATCATGTCCTTCTTGCGGTCGACGATCTTGACGAGGCCGTCGGCGTTCATGAAGCCGATGTCACCCGAGCGGAAGAAGCCATCCGGCGAGATCGCCTTGGCGGTCTCGTCCGGCCGCTGCCAGTAGCCGGCCATCACCTGCGGCCCGCGGATGCAGATCTCGCCGACTTCGCCGATCGCCAGCGTATTGCCCTGGTCGTCGCGGATCTCGACGTCGGTGGACGGGATGGGCATGCCGATCGTGCCGGTGAACTCGGTCGCGTCGAGGATGTTGGCTGTTGCCACCGGCGAGGTCTCCGACAGGCCGTAACCTTCGGCGATCGAGCAGCCGGTCATCTGCTTCCAGCGTTCGGCAACCGGGCGCTGGATCGCCATGCCGCCGCCGAAGGTCAACATCAGCGACGAGAAATCGAGCTTCTGGAACTCCGCATTGTTCATCAGCGCGTTGAACAGCGTGTTGAGGCCCGGGAAGATATTGGTGTTGTGCTTGCCGAGTTCCTTGACGAAGCCCGGGATGTCGCGGGGATTGGGGATCAGGATGTTGTTGCCGCCGGTGGCAAGGCCCATCAGCGAATTCACGGTCAGCGCGAAGATATGGTAGAGCGGCAGCGCGCACATGAAGACGAGATTGTCCGGCCGGGTGCGCGAGCGGAACGCCGTCTGGAACCAGATTTCCATCTGCGCCATGTTCGACAAGAGGTTGGAATGGGTCAGCGTCGCGCCCTTCGAGACGCCCGTCGTCCCGCCGGTATATTGCAGGAAGGCGACGTCGCTCGCGGCGATGTTGGGCTTCGTCAGCTTGGCTCGCGCGCCCTTGGAAAGAACGTCCTTGAACGAGAGGTGGCCGGGAATCGACCACGCGGGAACGAGTTTCTTGACGCGGCGGACCACCAGATTGACGATCGCACCCTTCAGGCCCAGCATGTCGCCCATGGTCGCGACGACGACGTGCTTAACCGCGGTCTTGTCGACCACCTGCTGCACGGTGTGCGCGAAGTTTTCCAGAACGAAGATCGCCTTGGCGCCGGAATCGGTGAGCTGGTGCTGCAGTTCGCGCGGCGTGTAGAGCGGGTTGACGTTGACGACGGTAAAGCCGGCCCTGAGGATGCCGTAGACGATCACGGGGTTCTGGAGGATGTTCGGCATCATCACCGCGACGCGGTCGCCCTTGGCAAGGCCGATCGATTGCAGCCAGGCGCCGATCCTGGCGGACTGGGCGTTGAGGTCGGCAAAGGTCAGCGTCTTGCCCATGCAGGTGAAGGCCGGACGGCTCGAATAGCGGGCAACGGCGTGGTCGAAGAATTCGCCGATCGACTTGTAGGGCAGGGGGCCAATTTCGGCGGCTATTCCGGGTGGATAGGATTTCAGCCAGATCTTGCCTGGGCTGATACCCGTCTGTTGTGCGCTGACTTCCGCCATGACCTCTCTCCCTCTGGTCGCCACAGGCTGGCCTGATGCGGCCTGAGAAAATCCCTCCCGATCCTCTCACGCCGATGAGGATGATGCTTTTGCGACACCTCTTCAAGCTGAGATTCGGAATTATATAACTTTGACGTAAACGTCAACTGAGCTTACGGTTAACAGGCTTCTGCGAGCCTTGCGAAAAAGTATGACGAGAACCGCAAAAGCTTTGCCTGCCGCAGGAAAAGCCTGTATTGCATTGCAGCATATCCCCGTTGGTCCAATCCAACATCCGCCGACATATCCCCCAGATTTTTCTCCGGCCGCAAGGCACGGCGACACTGGCCATTGCCCATGAGTGAGCCCATGTGTGACGAAGCCTTCTCCTCTGCCGTCGATCCGCGCCGCGCCCGTGTTTCTGCCGCCGAAGTGGCGCTCGCCGTCGGCGGCTTCGGGATCGGTACCGGCGAGTTTGCGATCATGGGTCTCCTGCCGCAAGTCGCCGAAGACGTATCGGTATCGGTGCCCCAGGCTGGTGCGGTCATCAGCGCCTATGCGCTCGGCGTCGTCGTCGGTGCGCCGCTGATCGCGGTGCTTGCCGCCCGCTTCTCGCGCTTCCGGGTGCTTTTGGTCCTGATGCTGGTTTTTGCCGTCGGCAACTTCGCGAGCGCCGTCGCTCCGGATTTCTACACGCTGATTGCCGCGCGCTTCTTCGCCGGGCTGCCACATGGCGCCTATTTCGGCGTGGCTGCCCTGGTGGCGGCCGGCCTTGCCGCGCCGAACCAGCGGGCCCGCGCCGTCGGCCGGGTGATGATGGGACTGACCATCGCCACTCTCTTCGGCACGCCGCTCGTCGCCTGGTTCGGCCAGGCGCTCGGCTGGCGCTCCGCGTTTGCCATCGTCGGCGCCATCAGCCTCCTGACCATGGCGCTCACCTTCGCCCACGTACCGCGGGACAAGGGCAACCCGAAGGCGACGCCGCTTCGCGAGCTGGGTGCGCTCGGCAAGCTGCAGGTCTGGCTGATGCTCGGCATCTGCGCCATCGGCTGTGGCGGCATGTTCGCCGTCTTCAGCTACATCACACCGGCGCTGACCGAAGTCGCAGGTGTTTCGCTTGGTAATGTGCCGATCATGCTTTCGGTCTTCGGTGCCGGCATGATCCTCGGCAACATCGTCGGGGCGCGGCTTGCCGACTGGGCGCTGATGCCGGCGATCGGTATCGCCATCGTCTTCAACATCTTTGCCTATGTGCTTTTCTATTTCACCATGGGCAATCCGTGGATCGCCATCGTCAACGTGCTCTTCATCGGCGGTGGCTTTGCCGTCGTCCCGGGCGTGCAGACCCGGCTGATGGATGTCGCCGGCGAGGCCCAGACGCTGGCTGCTGCCCTTAGCCACTCCGCCTTCAATCTCGCCAATGCGCTAGGCGCCTGGCTCGGCGGCGTTTCGATCGCTGCGGGTTATGGCTGGACCTCCACCGGTCTCGTCGGTGCCGTTCTCGGCGTTGCCGGCTTCGGTATCTTTCTCGCCTCAGTCTTCGTCGATCGCGCACAGCCTGCGCGTATGGCTGCAAAACCTGCGGCGGAATGACCGGCTTTATCGAAAGAAAGCCGGGGGCTCTTGAACCCTCCTAAATTTTTCTGTCATGTCCCGCCGCTAGCGTCGGCCACGGCCCTGAAACTACCGTAAAGCAGGGGCAAAGGGGCGGCGCGCGGTGTCAGAGTGGCTGGCAAGGCCGCGGGTTTGCTGTAAGCTCGTCGGAAGACGGAGGATCATTGGTGCAATTGGGTAATCGCGAACGAGAGAATTTCGCCGTGGAGCCACGGCTCCTCGGGCACACTGCCATTTCGCGCCATGCCCTTGTCGGCCCCATGACCGCTGCCCGCTGGATGCTGGTCTTCGTTCTGCTCGCCGGCGTCTATTTCTTCCATGGTTTCGTCGTTCCGGTTCTGGCCGCTGTCGTCATCGGGTTTGCCAGCTGGCCGATCTATCGCCGGCTGCTCGCCGGTGTGAACGGCAACCGGACGCTTGCCGCCACCATCGCGATCGTCTGCGTCATCTCCTTCATCGTCGTGCCGATCTCGATTGCCGCCGTCTATGCGGTCGACGAAGTGCGCGACTGGGTCGTCTGGGCCGTCGAGACCAATGCCAACGGTGCCGTCGTGCCCGCATGGCTGTCGAGCATTCCGATCGCCGGTGTCTGGCTTGGCGAGCAATGGGTCAAGCATATCGGCCATCCGGGCGCGCTCGGCGAACTGGTCCAGCTCGTCAGCGGCTCCAACATCGGCAATATCTACCGCGGCGTTCTGGTCGTCGGTGCCTCGACGTTCCATGCCTTCCTGACGCTGCTGTTCATGCTGATCACGCTGTTCTTCGTCTATCGCGATGGGCAGTCCTTCTCCGGCCAACTCGACAAGCTCGGCGAGCGCATCTTCCCGATGCGCTGGGAACGGCTGTCCCGCGTCGTGCCGCTGACTATCAGCTCGACGGTCACCGGCATGGGCATCATCGCCATCGGCGAAGGCATCGTGCTTGGCGTCGCCTATTGGCTTGCCGGCGTGCCGTCGCCGGTCACGCTCGGCATCATCACCGGCCTGATGGCGCTGATCCCCGGTGGCGCGCCGCTCTGCTTCACGCTGGTCTCGGTCTATCTCGTCGCCAGCGGTTCGCCCATTCATGGCCTGGCGCTGTTCACCTGGGGCACGACCGAACTTTTCATCGTCGACAAGACGCTGCGTCCGCGCCTCGTCGGCGGCCCGATCAAGCTTCCCTTCCTGCCGACCTTCTTCGGCCTCGTGGGCGGCGTGAAGACCATGGGTTTCCTCGGCCTCTTCGTCGGTCCGGTGCTGATGGCGCTGCTCGTTGCGATCTGGCGCGAATGGATGCGCGAAGCCACCACGCCCACCGAAACGAGCGTGAACGAGATTATCAAGGGCTAGGTGCTCTTTTGCCGAACCGGCGGTCGCATGTGGGCGGCCTCGGGATCTCTTCAGCTTGTGGCAGATAGGCCGATACCGGACCGGTCCCGCGCCTATGAAGGTCGCCTCCCGCGCTCCCGAACGGATCTTTGCGGGCGTCTTTATCTTTTCCTTATGCCTCCTTCCGACCATCGCAATCGATAATTGACCCGCTGCGGGCGCAAGATCCGGACTTCAACAGTCCGGAGAATTTGCATGTCCGATGTTCTTTTTCTTGCCGCCGGAATCGGCGGCTTTGTCGTGTTCGCGCTTTATGCGCGCGCGCTGAGCCGGCTTTAGGAGGGCGTCATGTTCGAAGCCCTGCTCGGTCTTGCCGTCGCCGTCGGTCTTGCGGCCTACCTCGTCGTCACCCTCGTTCGCCCGGAACGGTTCTGACCCGGTTGACGGGGATCGAACCCGTTGGCCGTTCGCATCAGCCGGGCGCCTTTGCGCCGTCCGGCCGCCCTTAGCGGAGTAATCTCATGTCTATCATCGGGTGGCTGCAGATCAGCCTCCTCTTCATCGCCGTCCTGATCGTCATCAAGCCGCTGGGGCTTTATATGGCGCGGGTCTTCTCCGGTGAACGCAACGTTTTTTCACCCGTCCTCGGTCCCGTCGAAAGCGGCCTTTATCTTGCCGCCGGTGTCGATCCGAAGAAGGAACAGGGCTGGCTCGCCTACACGATGTCGATGCTCGCCTTCAGCCTCGCCGGCTTTGTCTCGCTCTATGCGATCCTCCGGCTGCAGGCCTACCTGCCGATGAACCCGCAGGGCTTCTCGGGCATGCCGTCCGATCTCGCCTTCAACACGGCGGTCAGCTTCGTCACCAACACCAACTGGCAGAACTACGGTGGCGAAACCACGCTCAGCCATTTCAGCCAGATGGCCGGCCTGACGGTGCATAACTTCGTCTCCGCCGCGACCGGCATCGCCATGGCGCTTGCCGTCACCCGCGCCTTCGCCCGCTCGAACGCCTCGACCGTCGGCAACTTCTGGGTCGATCTCACCCGTTCGACGCTTTACGTGTTGCTGCCGATCGCCGTCGTCATGGCCCTTGCCATGGTCTGGACCGGCTTGCCGCAGACCTTCCACGCCGATCTGTCGGCAACCACGCTCGAAGGCGCCAAGCAGACGATCTCGCTCGGCCCTGTCGCCAGTCAGGAAGCGATCAAGCAGCTCGGCACCAATGGTGGTGGCTTCTTCAACGTCAATGCCGCCCATCCCTTCGAGAACCCGACGGCTTTCTCCAACTATCTCAACATTTTCGCTATGTTGTCGATCTCGGCGGCGCTCGTCTACACGTTTGGCCAGATGGTCGGTAACCGCCGCCAGGGTTGGGCCTTCATCGCCGCCACCGCGATCCTGCTGATCTCAGGCGTTGCGGTCGTCTACTGGGCGGAAGCCCACGGCAACCCGATCCTGACCGCCCTTGGCCTCGATGCCGCCCAGGGCAACATGGAAGGCAAGGAAGTCCGCTTCGGCCAGGCGATGACGGCGCTCTATGCGGCTGTCACCACCGGTCTGTCGGATGGCGGCGTCAACGGCATGCACGGCTCGCTGACGGGCCTCGGCGGTCTCGTGCCGATGTTCCTGATGCAGCTTGGCGAAGTCCTGCCGGGCGGCGTCGGGTCCGGTCTCTACGGCATGGTGGTCTTTGCGATCCTCGCCGTCTTCGTTGCCGGCCTGATGGTCGGCCGCACGCCGGAACTGCTCGGCAAGAAGATCGAATCCCGCGAGATGAAATACGCGATGTTTGCCGTCCTCATTCTGCCGGTGACGATCCTCGGCTTTGCCGCCGTCTCCGCGATGCTGCCCTTTGCCGTCGCAAGCATCGGCACGGCGGGCCCGCACGGCCTGTCTGAAATCCTCTATGCCTTCACGTCGGCGGCCGGCAACAACGGCTCGGCTTTCGGCGGGCTCACCGGCAACACACCCTGGTACAACACGACGCTCGGGTTCGCGATGCTGCTCGGCCGCTTCGCCTATGCGGTTCCGGTCATGGCGATCGCCGGTTCGATCGCGGTGAAGACCCGTGTGCCGGCGTCCAAGGGTACCTTCCCGACCGACACGCCGCTCTTCGTCGGCCTGCTTGTCGGCATCATCCTCATTCTCGGCGGGCTGCAATTCTTCCCGGCGCTCGCGCTCGGTCCCATCGTCGAGCATCTCTCGATGCTTGCCGGTCAGACCTTCTAAAGGAATTCGACACATGTCTTCCAAACCTATCGCACCCAGTCTTCTGGACCCGGCGATCCTGCTGCCGGCGATCAAGGCGGCGTTCATCAAGCTCGACCCGCGCCAGCTCGTGCGCAATCCGGTGATCTTCGTCACCGAAGTGGTCGCAGCCGTGGTCACCGGTCTCTTCGTGCGCGACATCGCCACCGGCACAGGCAGCCCGCTGTTCTCCGGCCAGATCGCCGTCTGGCTGTGGTTCACGGTGCTTTTTGCCACCTTTGCCGAAGCCGTCGCCGAAGGCCGCGGCAAGGCCCAGGCCGACAGCCTGCGCCGCACCAAATCCGAACTGACGGCGCGCAAGCTCGTTGCCGACGAAGGCCGCGAGACCCAGACGATCCCGGCGACATCGCTGAAGGTCGGCGACCTCGTGCTCGTCGAGGCTGGCGAACTGATCCCCGGCGATGGCGAAGTCGTCGAGGGTGTCGCCTCTGTCAACGAGAGCGCCATCACCGGTGAATCGGCGCCCGTCATCCGTGAATCCGGTGGCGACCGCTCGGCCGTCACAGGCGGCACGCAGGTGCTGTCCGACTGGATCAAGATCCGCATCGGCGTGGCACCCGGCGACACTTTCGTCGACCGCATGATCGCGCTGATCGAGGGCGCGCAGCGCCAGAAGACCCCGAACGAGATCGCCCTGTCGATCCTGCTTTCGGGCCTGACGCTGATCTTCCTGGTGGCCGTCGTCACGCTCTGGGGGCTCGCCGGCTATTCCGGTACCGTGCTCTCGGTTACCGTGCTCGCAGCCCTGCTCGTCACCCTGATTCCGACCACGATCGGTGGCCTGCTTTCAGCCATCGGCATCGCCGGCATGGACCGTCTGGTGCGCTTCAATGTCATCGCCACCTCCGGCCGCGCTGTCGAGGCCGCTGGCGACGTCGATACGCTGCTGCTCGACAAGACAGGCACCATCACCTTCGGCAACCGCATGGCGGCCGACTTCATGCCGGTGCCCGGCGTCACCGAGGCCGAGCTTGCCGATGCGGCACTGCTTGCAAGCCTTGCCGACGAAACGCCTGAGGGCCGCTCGATCGCGGCGCTTGCCACCGGTGAATTTGGCCGCCAGACGCCGGATGTGTCGCTGCCCGCGTCCGACAAGGGCGAGGTCCTGGCGCTCGCCGTCGGCGGCGGCGCAAGCCGGGCCGGCGCGACCCGGATCGACGCGGTCATTCCCTTCGCTGCGGAAACGAGGCTTTCGGGCGTGGACTTCGGCGGCCGCCGGCTGCGCAAGGGCGCCGTCGACTCGATCCTGAAGTTCACCGGTATCCGCGACGAGAACTTGCCGAACGAGTTTCGCCGCGCCGTCGACCAGGTGGCCCGCACCGGCGGCACGCCGCTCGCCGTTGCCGATGGTCCGCGCCTGCTCGGCGTCATCCATCTGAAGGATGTGGTGAAGCCCGGCATCAAGGAGCGCTTCGCCGCTCTTCGCGCCATGGGCATCCGCACGGTGATGGTCACCGGCGACAACCCGGTGACCGCGGCCGCCATCGCGTCCGAAGCCGGCGTCGACGACTTCCTTGCCGAAGCCACCCCGGAGGACAAGCTTGGCTATATCCGCAAGGAGCAGCAGGGCGGCCGCCTGATCGCGATGTGCGGCGACGGCACCAACGACGCGCCGGCACTCGCCCAGGCCGATGTCGGCGTCGCCATGCAGACGGGGACCCAGGCCGCCCGCGAGGCCGCCAACATGGTGGACCTCGATTCCAGTCCGACGAAGCTCATCGAGATCGTCGAGATCGGCAAGCAGCTGCTGATGACCCGCGGGTCGCTGACGACGTTTTCGATCGCCAACGACGTGGCCAAGTACTTCGCCATCATCCCGGCGCTGTTCATCACCACCTATCCGGCCCTTGCCACGCTCAACGTCATGGGCCTCGCCTCGCCGCAATCGGCGATCCTCTCGGCGGTGATCTTTAACGCGCTCATCATCGTCGCGCTGATCCCGCTGGCGCTGAAGGGCGTCAAGTACCGGCCGGTCGGTGCGGCTGCCCTTCTGCGCCGCAACTTGGCTGTCTACGGCCTCGGCGGCATTGTCCTGCCCTTTGCCGGCATCAAGCTCGTCGACCTCGCCGTCAACGCACTCAATCTGGTGTAACCATGCTGAACCAACTTCGCCCCGCCATCGTCATGATCGTGCTACTTACCGCGATCACCGGCCTTGCCTATCCCTTTGCGATCACCGGCGCGTCGCAGGTGCTGATGCCCGCGCAGGCAAATGGCAGCCTCATCGAGAAGGACGGTACCCTCATCGGTTCCGCCCTCATCGGCCAGAACTTTACTTCCGACAAATACTTCTGGCCGCGGCCCTCCGCGACCGGTCCGGACGCCTATAACGCGGGGGCTTCGAGCGGCTCCAACCTCGGTACCACCTCGGTCAAGCTCAGGGACCGTGTCGCAGCCGATGTCGAGCGCCTGAAAGCTGCCGGCCTTGCGGGAGAAATTCCGGCGGATGCGGCAACCACGTCAGGTTCCGGGCTCGACCCGCATATCACGCCGGCCTTCGCCGAAGCCCAGGTCGCCCGCGTCGCCAAGGCGCGGGGCTTGAGCCAAGCGGATGTCGCCGCTCTGGTCGCCAAGGCGACGGAGGATCGGCTGTTCGGGGTCGTAGGCGAGCCGCGCGTCAATGTGCTAGAACTCAACCTGGCCCTTGATGCGCCTCGAACCTAGAGCGGGATGCGGAAAAGTGCTTGCGGTATTCCGCCCGCATCCCGCTCTAAGCTATTAGAATCGATCACGCCTGAGATCATGAATGCCCGACAGTGAACGCGACGCCAAAAGTCGCCCGGATCCAGACGCATTGCTGGCGCTTGCCGCGCAGGACCGCCGGGGAAAACTGACCGTATTCCTCGGTGCCGCTCCCGGCGTCGGCAAGACCTATGCGATGTTGTCGCGGGCCCGCCGGCTGAAGGATGACGGTGTCGATATCGTCGTCGGGCTGGTGGAGACGCATGGGCGCAGCGAGACCGCTGCGCTCATTGACGGATTGGAGATACTGCCGCGCCGCGATGTGAACCATCGCGGCCGAATGCTTTCCGAGTTCGACCTGGATGCGGCCCTCGCGCGGCGTCCCCGGATCATCGTCGTCGACGAACTGGCCCACAGCAATCCGGCCGAAAGCCGGCACCCCAAGCGCTATCAGGATGTTGAGGAACTGATCGCCGCCGGCATCGATGTCTGGACGGCGCTCAACATCCAGCATCTCGAAAGCCTCTCGGATATCGTCGCCCAGATCACCGGTGTACCCGTGCGCGAACGGGTGCCGGATACCGTATTGAAGCGCGCTGACGACGTACTACTTGTGGATCTGTCGCCGGCCGAGCTCATCGAGCGGCTGAAGGAGGGCAAGGTTTATCTGCCCGACAGCGCACAGCGCGCCGTCGACCGCTTCTTCCGCCTTGGCAACCTGACGGCACTGCGCGAACTGGCGCTCAGGCGGACAGCCGACCGGGTCGACGACCAGATGGTCGACTATCTCAAGCAGAACGCCATCGAAGGCATCTGGGCAAGCGGCGAGCGGCTGCTCGTCTGCATTGGTTCGGACCCGTTGTCCGAAAAGGTCGTGCGCACGGCAAGCCGGCTCGCCGAAGGATTGAATGCCCCCTGGATCGTCGTCTTCATCGAGCGCGCCGACCGCGAGAGCGGCGATGGCGAAGACGTGCGCCGGCTCGACGAAACCTTCCGTCTTGCCGAACGTCTCGGCGCCGAGACGCGCCGTATTATCGGCAACGACTTCGTCGAGGAAATCCTGAAGCTGGCGCGCCGGGAACACGCGACGCAGATCGTCATCGGCGCGCGCCGCCAGCCGTTCCCGATGCGGCTGTTTCGCCAGTCGCTTCCCGACGCCTTGGCCGAGCGCGTGTCCGGCATCGGCATTCACCTTGTGACCGATCGCGAGACGGTGCCCGTCAAACGGCGAACGAAGATGAAACGGACGCTGCCGCCGGGAAGTGGGCGCGCGATCGGCATCGCCGCCGGGTCGGTCGTCGTCTCGACCGCCGTCGGCCTGCTGCTTGGCCGTTTCGTCGTCCTGCCCAACATCTCGTTGCTTTATCTGCTCGCGGTGCTGGCCTCGGCGACCTATGCCGGTCACATCGCGGCAATCGCGGCAGCACTTTTTTCGGTGCTCGCCTATAACTTCTTCTTCATCAAACCGACCGGCACCTTCACCATCGCCGAGCCGCACGAGGTTTTTGCGCTCGTCGTCTTCCTCGCTGCCGCAGCCCTTGCCGGCAGCCTGGCATCGCGGGTACGGGAGCAGGCAAAGACCGCCCGCCAGCGCGCCGCCGCGACTCAGGCGCTCTATGATTTTTCGCGCAAGCTATCAGGCACCGCCAAGGCCGACGACGTGCTCTGGGCGGCGGTGACGCAGATGCAGTCGACGCTGAAACGCAGTTCAGCGCTGCTTCTGCCTGAGGACGGAGACCTGCAGCTGAAAGCCGCCTGGCCGCCGGACACCGAGCTCGACGTCACCGACATCATGGCGGCGCGTTGGGCGATGGACAAACGCGAGCCGGCCGGCAACGGCACGGGAACCCTGCCGAACAGCCCTTTCCATTTCCGGCCGCTGACGAGCCCGCACGGCGTCGTCGGCGTCTGCGGCTTCGTCCAGGCCGACAAGCCACTGGAGATCAACGAGGAGCGGGCGCTGGCAGCGATCCTCGACCAGACGGCGATCGCCGTCGACCGCGCCCGCCTGTCACGCGAAAGCCTCGACCAGGCCGCAAAGCTCGAGGGCGAGCGCTTCCGCGCTGCCCTTCTTTCATCCATTTCGCATGATCTGAGAACCCCGCTTGCGACCATTACCGGCGCCGTCACCAGCTTGCGCCAGCTCGGTGATCGCATGCCGCCGGAAAGCCGCGACGACCTGTTGCAGTCGATCGAGGAGGAGGGCGGTCGGCTGACGCGCTTTGTCGCCAACCTGCTCGACATGACGCGCATCGAGGCCGGTACCGTCAATGCCAAGCGCGATTGGGTCGATGTCGCCGACGTGGTGCGGGCGGCGGTCGATCGCGCTCGCAAATATTTTCCCGAGCGCGAGATCGAAACCAGCATCGCCCCTGACTTGCCCCTGATGCGGGGCGACAGCGTGCTGCTCGGCCAGGTGCTCTTCAACCTGCTGGACAATGCCAACAAATATGGCGGCGAAGAGCCGATCAGCATCTATGCCCGTACCGACGGCAACGAGATCGTGCTGTCAGTGACCGACCTCGGCAAGGGTATTCCGCCGCGGGACCTCGAGCAGGTCTTCGAGAAATTCTTCCGCCGCGGCAAGGCGGATGGCCGCACTCCGGGAACGGGGCTGGGACTGTCGATCGCCAAGGGCTTCGTCGAAGCGATGGGCGGGCAGATCAAGGCGGAGAGCCCGGCGCTTCGCCGCCGCGGCACGCGCATTTCCATGCGCTTTCCCGCCGCCAAGGCTGAAATCTCCGAAAAGGACCGTGCATGAGCGTGGAGCGTATCCTCGTCGTCGACGACGAGCCCCAGATCCAGCGTTTCCTGAAACCCGCGCTGAGTGCTGCCGGCTATGACGTTCGCGAGGCGATGACCGGCGCCGAGGCGCTGAAGGCGGCGGCGACGATGGCGCCGGATGTCGTCATCCTCGATCTCGGCCTGCCCGATATGGATGGCAAGGAGGTCATCGCCAACCTGCGCGGCTGGTCGCAGGTACCGATCATCATCCTGTCGGCCCGCGACCGGGAAAGCGAAAAGATCGCAGCACTCGATCTCGGCGCCGACGACTACATCGAAAAGCCCTTCGGTATCGGCGAACTGACGGCCCGCATCCGTGCGGCCCTTCGCCACCGGGTGCAGATGGAAGGTGGCCACACGCAGCTTTCCGCCGATGGTGTTTCGATCGACACGATCAAGCGGGTGGTGACGAAGGACGGCGAGCCCGTCCGGCTGACGCCAAAGGAATACGACCTCCTGGTGATGCTGGCGCATCACGCCGGCCGTGTCGTCACCCACAAGACGCTGCTTACCTCGGTCTGGGGCGTCGCGCACGGCGAAGACCTGCATTATCTGCGCGTCTTCATCGGCCAGCTGCGCGGCAAGATCGAGCGCGATCCGGCCGATCCGCAGATCATCCGTACGGAGCCGGGCGTCGGCTATCGCTTCGTCGGTGACGAGGGCTGACGGCAGGCTGCCGCCAAGCCTTACTTTATCTTCACCGGCGTCGGCATGTCGGTCGCCAGCGTGTCTCCGACGACCACCTTCTTCTTCTTTGCCGGCTGCGGGTTTTCGAGGATCGACACAGGCGCCGAGACCGTCACGGCCGCGACGTTGCCGACGTTTCTCGCCGTGCCGGCAACGACCGCGGCAATGCCGGTTCCAACCGAGATATCGGAATCTGTGAGCGTCTGCCCCGTGGCGAGCCGCGTGCCGATGAGCTGGACGATCTCGGGGCTTTCCGCAAACTTTCCGTGGTGCAGGCCGTCCTCAGACTTAACCTTTGTCAGATCGATGGCAGTGATGCCGGCCCTTTCAAGCTGAGTGCGATAAGGCTCTGCCGACGGGTCGATTGCGCCAAGGCGTGAAACGTCGCCCGAGATGAAGCTCGAAAGCGCCAAGGCGCGGTCGTCCTGCGAAACGAAGATGGTGAACTTCGGCCGTTTCTTGCCCATCTCGACAAACTGCTTGGCGAAGACATCGAGATCGATATCGGGCGAGGCGAGGATGACGTTCTCGATCTTGGACGGCACGTTGCCGTCGCGGATGCCCATCTGCCGGAGCGATTCCATCGTCAGCCAGGTACCCATGGAATGGGCGAGGATGGTTATGCTTTTGACCTTCGGCGCGTCGGATAGCTTTTTCAGAATGTCTTCGAGCGCCGTGCGCGAATAGTTCGTGCTTTCCTTGTCGTAGTTGTAGTCGAACACGTTGGCGCGCGAAGGCCAGGTGAAGAGAACCGGCGTTGCCTGGACCTCCGAGTCATGCACGATCTGCGCCAGCCGGTAGACCGAATCCTCGTAGCGATTGTTGAAGCCGTGCACGAAGACGAAGGCATTGCCGCCGACATCGTGCTGCAGGAACCAGGACTTGGCTTCATCGAGCGACTTGAGCTCGTTCACCCGCGTGACGGCGAATTCCTTGGCCGGATCCGGCGGCAGCTTGCGCGGCCATTGCACCGTGCCAGACTTGCGTGCCGTTTCCGGCGGGATCGAAACCGCGACGTCGGTAAGGAAAGTATTGGCGTCGCGCTCGCCGGAAAAGAGCGTTGCCGGATCGCCGGAGGGTTCGCGCGTGGTTGCGACAAGCATGTCGACGGTGGATGCGCCCGGGACCGGAGTGGTGAGTGCGACGGGCGCCATCACACCCTTGGCATGGCCGCCGCAGCCGGCAAGCAGCGTCAGCGCCGCAAGCACGAACATTGTCCGCCCCCTGCCTGCGCCTCCCCGATGTAACGAACCCTGAACTCCCACCCATTCGAACATCGGCATCCCCACATACGCCTGAACTCGACTGCATCTGATCGCGCTTTCGCGAAATGCAGATGACAATACTCGGCGTCAATATGCAAGCAGGCGCTGATTGAAGATTCGCTGCAGAGTTGTTGATGGATGTCGTTTCCCGTGTCGCGGGCTTGCCGCGACGCGAAACTGACGCGGGCGATCTGCCGTTACTTCGCCGCCGCTTCCAGCGACTTCAGGATCGCGTGGGCAGCCTTGATCCTCTCGGGGTTCGGGTAGTTGCGGTTGGCAAGCAGCACGATGCCGATCTTCTTCTCCGGTACGAAGGCGACATAGCCGCCGAAGCCGTTGGTGGAGCCGGTCTTGTTGTAGAGCGTCGAGCCATCGGGGCGCTTCGGGGGATCCAATGCCTTGACCGGGTTGCTTTTCAGGGCCATGTCGCGCGAATTGCCGTCGAGCAGCCGCTCCAGCGAAACGGGGTAGGGGTATTGTTCCCAGCCCAGCCCCTGCACCATCTTGCCGCTGTCGAAATATCCGACATGGGTGCCTTCGACCGCCTTGCGGATCGCGCCGTCGAGAAGTTCAGGCTGGATGTTGGTTTCGACGAAGCGGATCATGTCTATCGCCGATGACTTTACGCCATAGGCCTCCGCGTCGAACGTACCGGCGGTGACGCGAATTGGCTTGTCGGCCTTGCCGTAGCCCCAGGCGTAGCTGCCCATCTGGCTATCGGGAACGCGGACATAGCTGTGCTTCAGGCCGAGCTTGGGAAAGATCTCGCTTTCGAGAACCGCGCTGAAGCTGCCGCCCATCGCCAATGCCGCGGTGTGGCCGAAGAGGCCGATGCTCGGGTTGGAATAGCGACGCGTCTTGCCGGGCTTGGCCTCCGGTTTCCATGTGCTGAAATAGCCGACCATGTCGGCGTCGCTCTTGACCGCATCGGGAAACTGCAACGGCAGCCCGCCAGCCGTATAGGTGGCAAGATGCAGGAGGGTCGCCTTGTCGATCGGCGTGCCCGCAAAGGCCGGGATGTACTTGCCGGGATGATCGTCGAAGGAGAGCTTGCCGGTGACCTGCGCATAGGACGCCAGTGTCGCGGCGAAGGCCTTGCTGATCGAGCCCAGTTCAAACAGCGTATTCTCGGTAACCGGTGCGTTCGTTTCCTTGGAAGCGACGCCGTAGTTCAGGAAGTAGTGCCGGCCTTCAACGGTGACGGCGACGGCCATGCCCGGCACCTTGTGTTCGCGCATGATAGGGCGGATCGCCTTGTCCACGGCAGCGGCAATCTGCGCCCGCTCGCCGCCTTCGGCGAAGGCGCTGGACGCCAGGGTCGCAAGGATTGCAGTAGAAAGACCTAATTTAATTGTCGCCATTCTATCCATTCGATGTGTTCTCTCTCGATAGGTATGCTGTCGGTGGCGCGGTGTGGGAGGGTCGCCGGCCACGGTCGGAGATGCTGTGTCGGGTCCGAGCTGGCGCTTTGCCGGCCCATGTCCCGCCAGGCCATGGAGACCCTGCAAGAAGTGCCCAACGGGACGGCAAAGAGCTAGACCGCCCGGCCCGACGGCACAAATGACGATATTTCGAGGGAGACCCTAGAAAATCTAAGGTGAGATGTCGCCGCGCGGGAGACGATTCCAGAGGCCGAAAGGGCGGCGGGGAGGGGCGCCGGCGCCGTGCGCTCTACAAAATCACGCTGTCCGTTGTCATCGGGGGTTCTCGGGCGTAGTATTCGCCGGCAGTTCAAGGCCCTCTTGTTGCCAGACTGCATGTCTAATCCGCGAGCTGCTTCTGATCCAACAGAAGAGTCTCCCCCGATTCCGGGAGAATATTCGGAAGCTTATTTACATCCGACGCCACTCAATGGCGCCTCCGCCGATCTCTATTGCAATCAGACGGCCATATTGGAGGATAAGATGAGCAAGCAGACCATAACTATCGTTCTTGCCGGCGCCCTAGCCTTATCGGGGTGCCAATCGGCCTATATGTCCAAGAGCGGTTCGACCGGCAACGAATTCGGCTGCATTGCCGGAACCGTTGGTGGGGCCATTGTCGGCGGCCTGATCGGCTCGACCATTGGTTCAGGCACCGGTCAGCTATGGGCCGTTGGTGGTGGAGCGACACTCGGCGCTGCTGCCGGCAACGCGCTGACATGCCGCTATTATTGATCGAGGAACAGAGCAGAATGAAGAAAATCGTTCTTATGAGCGTGCTTGCGCTCGGCCAGATCACACCGGCGATCGCGCAGCAAGCTGCGACGATGAACCAGGGACAGATGAGCGCGCTCGACAGCAACAAGGACGGCGCGGTCGAGCGGTCCGAGTACGAGGCCTTCATGGCGAGCGCCTTCGACAATCTCGACAAGAACAAGGACGGAAATCTTACGTCCGACGAGACGAAGCAGGCGCTGAACGCTCAGCAATTTGCCGCCACGGATACCAACAGCGACGGCAAGATCAGCCGGAACGAGTTTCTTGATCGGGTGATGGCGGATTTCAAGACCGCGGATCGAAGCGGCGACGGCAGCCTGAAATGATGCTCGGAGCCGATGCCGACCGCCCTTGATCCGGGACGTTCGCGGCTGGCGGGCACGAGCTTCGGCCCGGCTCTCGCGCAAGCAAAGACGGCGTGCGCGCACGCACGTCCTCATTTTCCGGTTGCAATTGCCGGGCGTTCTGTTTCTCATGTCTAAAATTCACCGGCAGCTGGCCAGCTGGCTGCCGGTGCTCATGCCGCTCTTCCTGATTGTCCCATTCGGCTTTCTGACAAGCGACCAGGTTCTCCACGCAAGCGTGCGGAAGGGGACGTCGATGACAGCGAATGGGAATTCTCGCGATTGCCCCGCCGGCCGCGTATGGCCGGCGCCGTGACGTCCAAGCCGGGGGATCTCCCAGGCTCGTTTGTTGATCGTTGTGCCTGGATAGGAGAGACCATGTTCGACCGACCTCGTTCTTTGCGTGCGCCAACGGTGGCGTTGCTTGCCTTGCTGACGGGTTCGTTTGCGGTGGGCACTGCGCTGGCGCAGGAGCAGGCCGCCGCCCAGGCGGCGACCGAAGAGGCGCCGCAACCGCTCAGCGAAGATGAGCTCGAGGTCCTCGTCGCGCGCATTGCGCTCTACCCCGACGAACTCGTCGCACTCGTGACCTCTGCCTCGCTCTACCCGCTGCAGATCGTCGAGGCCGAGCGCTTCCTCGAGGTTTCGCAGACCAAGAAGGACATGAAGCCGAAGGACAGCTGGGACGGCAGCATCGTCTCGCTTCTGAACTATCCTCAGATCGTAAAGATGATGAGCGACGACCTCGACTGGACCCAGTCGCTCAGCGACGCGCTCGCCTATCAGCAGAAGGACGTGCTCGTCGCCATCCAGCAATTGCGCGACAAGGCCGTCGCCGACGGCGTCATCAAGTCGGACGACAAGGTGGTGGTGAAACAGGAAAACGACAACGTCGTGATCCAGGCCGCCAATCCGGAGAAAATCTACGTCCCCCAATACGAGCCGCAGATGCTCTATGATCCGGGCTATCAGCCGGCCCCGATCGCCTATTATCCCGAGCCCTATCCGAACTACTACTATCCGACGGCGACCTTCTTTGCCGGCGTGGTCACGGGGGCTGCCTTTGCCGCGGTCGTCGACTGGGACGACTGGGGCGTCTGGGGCGGGCGCTGGAACGGCGGCGATGTCGATATCGACTGCAACAATTGCTTCAACAACATCAACGGCAAGGTGAAATTCAACGACGTCGACTGGAAAAATGTCGACCGCAGCAAGATCAGCTTCGACAAGAACCAGTTCGCCAAGATCGATCGCACCTCCATGGAGCGGGACTTCAAGTCGGCGAAAGGCAACAACATCGCCAACCGGGCGAAGGTGGCCCGCACCAACGAGATCGGCGCGGCGGCAAATAGATCCGGTAGCCGGATCTCGGTCGACGATGTCCGCAAGAGCAAGGTCGAGGCGCGCCAGCGGGAAAATCTCGGGCGAACCAACGCAGCTCCTGGCGACCGCAAACCGGGCAACCAGGTCAAGCAGAGACCTCAGGGCGACAAGATCGGCAATGCCAAGCCGGCGGCCCGGGCCGATCGCCAGGTCGCCAAGCCGAAGCCGGGCGGCAAGATCGATCGTGGCGGTGGCGGAAAACCATCCGCCCTTGGTCAGGTCCAGAGCGGACGGGTGACCAAGATGCAGTCGGACCGCGGCCGCCAGGCGCTTGGTGGCGGCCAGCGCGGCGGTGGCCAGCCGCACCGTGAGATCAGGCGTGGTGGTGGCGGCGGCGGCGGACGGCACCGGTAACTCAAGGGAGGAGAACGAAAATGACCAAGCGCGTACATGATCTGCTCCTGTCTTCCTTTGCAGCCGCCGTGCTCGCCAGCGGCTCGGCGACGGTCGCTTCTGCGCAGGATCCCGCGGCGCACACGCCGCTCTCCGACTATGCGGCCGCAAGCGATCCGCCGGCGTTCGACACACCGGAACAGGCAATCGATGCGTTCAAGGCCGCCGTTGGTTCGGGCGATTTCGACAAGCTCGCGAACCTGGTGGGGCTGGATGCGGCCAAGGCCAAGACCAGCGACGGGGTGATGGACGCCTACGCCGATATCCAGGCGGGCGTAAAGAAGAAGGTGGCCGTACAGGACGTCGAAAACCGAAAGGTACTGGAGATCGGCGAAGTGCTCTGGCCCTTCCCGTTCCCGATTGCCAAGGGCGACGACGGAAAATGGGCCTTCGACACCTATACCGGTCTCGAGGAGATCGCCAATCGCCTGGTCGGCCGCAACGAACTCGACACGATCGCGACGGTCCGCGCCTATGTCGAGGCGCAGGAGGAATATGCGCAGGAAGATCATGACGGCGACGGCGTGCTCGAATACGCGCAGAAGCTGATCAGCAGCGAGGGCAAGACCGACGGGCTCTACTGGCCCGCGGGCGAGGGCCAGCCACAGAGTCCCGCGGGTGAAGCGCTCGCCGATGGCGCAGTGCTTGCCAGGGCCCAGGCCGGCAAGGGCTATTTCGGTTATCGCTACCGCGTGCTGACGAGCCAGGGCGACAACATCGCCGGCGGCAAGTTCGACTACATCATCAACGGCAACATGATTGCGGGCTTCGCTCTGGTCGCTTGGCCGGTGAAGTATGGCGCAACGGGCGTCCACACCTTCGTCGTCAACCGCAACGGCACCGTCTACCAGGCCGATCTGGGCGACAAGACCGAGAGCGTTGCTGAAGGGATCCGGCAGTTCAATCCCAACGACAACTGGCAGGTCGTGGAGGATTGAGCGCCATGAGCGGAGCGGACCCAGGCGCCAAGGCATCCGGCGGCGACGCGGCGGATGCCGCGCCGGCAGCTCGGCAGGGAAAGATCGCCGAGTACCTCGCGTCCCATGGCGGCCCGTTCTTCGAGCTGCAGGCAAGGCTGAAGCTGTTGCGTGCGAACGCGCTGCAGTCAGGAAAGCGGGCTTTGCTTTTCGTCGCGCTTGCCTGGGGCGTTCCCTTTCTGCTTGGCCTGCCCGACAGCCTGTCGCTCGACCATACCCAGGGCGCCTATCTGACCGATCCGGGCGTGTGGGCAAAGTTCTTCGTCGCGATTGCCGCTTTCGTGCTGGCCGAACAGCAGGTCGAGCGGGGCCTTCGCATCAAGCTCGGACAGTTTTCGCGCGCGCCGCTCATCGCTCCGACCTCGATGCCATCAGCCGCGCGCGCGATTTCCAACGCGCTGAAACAACGCGATTCCGGGCTGGCGGAAACCGTCTGCCTGGCACTCGCCGCGGTCGCGGCGCTGCTTTCCTTCCTGAACTTCCATACGACAGACGCCTCGTTCTGGGCCGTCGAGCATACGGCCGAGGGCAACAGGATTACCGCTGCCGGCTGGTGGTCGATCTGCGTCAGCCTACCGCTCTTCGTCTTCCTGTTCCTGCGCGGGGTATGGCGGCACCTCGTCTGGGCGCGACTTTTGCGCAAGATCGCTCAACTGGAGCTTCGCCTCGTCGCCGCCCATCCCGATGGCAAGGGTGGCCTCGGCTTTCTGTCGCAATATCCGAACGCCTACATGTTCTTCGTCTTCGGCATGAGCGCGGCGATCGCGGCAGCGGTCATGAAGCACCTGCTGCAGGAGACGCTGTCGATGACGACGTTCAGCATGATCATGAGCGGGTGGCTGGCGATCGTGATCGCCTTCTTCGCCTATCCGTTGTCGGCCTTTTCCAAGCCGCTGGCACGGCTGAAGGAAACCGGGCTGCTGATGTTCGGCGTGCAGGCGACCCGCTTCCAGCGCGCAGCAGAGCGCAAGGTGCTCGGCCGCAACGTGGCAGCCGACGCGACCGAGGAACCCGACGACGACGTGGCCGACCCCGGCAAACTGTTCGATGCGACCAAGAAGCTTTCGACCATGCTCATCAGCCGCGACGCCGTCGTGCCGGTCGCTGCCGCCGCTCTTATTCCCTTCGCCGTCGCAGGCGCGACAAGGCTGCCTTACAAGGAAGTGTTTTCGGTGCTGAAGAAGCTGTTGCTGCTGTGACGCGCGTCGCTTCGTCGGGGAGGCCGTGCCCTGATCAGGCTCGGCCTGTCTGTTTGGGCTCGTTGTGGTGAGGTTCGAAACAGAAAATCCGGCTGTCCGTGGTCCAGGATCGGGAAGCGTCTTGACCTCAACTTAAGTTGAGGTCTTATGAACTTGTCCGATAGAGCCAATTGCCATGTGACGGATCGGACTTCATGCACATCTCCAGACTAATTCTGCCGGCATCGGACGTCGCCAAAAGTGCTGCCTTCTTTCGCGACGTCCTCGAACTGCCGACCGCCGGGAACTCCATCCAGGTGGGGCGGAGCGAAATTCAGCTGATCCCGGCGGCTGAGGGAGCGCCGCACGGCGTGCACCTGGCCTTCAACATCCCCTTTGCGCGTTTTGACATGGCCGTCGCTTGGTTGGAGGGGCGGACATTGCTCCAAAAGGAGCCGGGTGGAGAAGCGTGCTTTGCCCTTGAAGGAGATTGGCAATCAAGGTCGATCTACTTCGACGGCCCCGACAATGCCGTGCTCGAATTGATCGGCCGCCGCAGGCTGATCCATCCCGCGGACAAGCGACCGTTCAGCGGCGCTGACCTGTCCTGCCTGAGCGAGGTCGGCGTTCCCTCCGATGATGTCGAGGGCATGGTGGCCGAGGCGGCCTGGACGTTCGGTGTCGGAACGGTGGGGCCAGCCTCGTCCAGCTTTGCCGCGATCGGCAATGATGAAGGCATGCTGATTGCCGTCGACCCGAACCGGCCGTGGTTTCCGCAAAAGCGTCAACGACCGGGTGCCAATGGACTGGAGATTTGGGTGACCGACGTGAAGTCACCTGGAACCGTGTCTGATGCCAAGCACGGCTGGAAAGTCCGAGCGAGATAGGGCAATCTCGGCGATCGTTTGTCCGACGACAGAGTGGTACTTTCGCCGTTGGCGATCGTGCTTTTCTTTTCAAGGAGGAATGGTGCCGCTTACGTGACTCGAACACGTGACCCCATCATTACGAATGATGTGCTCTACCGACTGAGCTAAAGCGGCCCGGAGGCAGTTCCGCGGAAGCCCGCGGAACGAATGTGAGGCGCTGATAAACGCAAAGCGCCGAGATTTCAAGCCATCAGTTGCGAGAACTTGAAAATTCCTTGTTGGCTGTCGCTGCGGGTGCGGAGTGCAGGCCGAGGCGGGTGCGCGCTGCATCGTATTCGCGCTCGAGCCGGTCGACCATGCGGGCGACGGATGTCACTTCCTTGACCGCGCCGATGCCCTGGCCGCATCCCCAGATGTCCTTCCAGGCCTTGGCGCCGTCGGTCGCCGCGCCGAAGTCCATTTTCGACGGGTCGGCTTCGGGCAGATTGTCCGGGTCCATGCCGGCGGCCGAGATCGAGGGCTTCAGGTAGTTGCCGTGGATGCCGGTGAAGTAATTGGAGTAGACGATGTCTGCGGCGTTGCTGTCGACGATCATCTGCTTGTAGGCGTCGCTGGCGCGCGCCTCTTCCGTCGCGATGAAGGGCGAGCCGATATAGGCCATGTCGGCGCCCATCGCCTGGGCCGCCAGAATGGCGCCGCCGGTAGCGATCGCGCCCGAGAGAAGCAGCGGCCCGTCGAACCAGGAGCGGATTTCCTGGACAAGCGCAAACGGGGAAAGCGTGCCAGCATGGCCGCCGGCGCCGGCGGCCACCGCGATCAGGCCGTCGGCGCCCTTGCGGATCGCCGAATTGGCGTGGCGGTTGTTGATGACGTCGTGAAGCACGATGCCGCCATAGGAATGGATGGCCGCATTAACCTCGGGCACGGCGCCGAGCGAGGAGATGACGACCGGCACCTTGTATTTGATGCAGAGCATCAGGTCCTGCTCGAGCCGCGCATTGGATTTGTGCACGATCTGGTTGACGGCAAAGGGGGCGGCCCGCCGGCCGGGATTCTTGGCGTCGTGGTCGGCAAGCGTCTCGGTGATCTCGGCCAGCCATTCGTCGAGCTGCGATTGCGGGCGGGCGTTCAGCGCCGGGAAGGCGCCGATCACGCCAGCCTTGCACTGCGCGATCGTCAGCTTCGGGTTGGAGATGATGAACAGGGGGGCGCCGACAACCGGCAGTCTCGTCGTTCCGGAAAGAATTGGCGGAAGCGGCATCGGTTTCTCCATCCCTCGGTAAGGCGCGCCAAATTTTTGACGTTTGCGTAAACGTCAAAATAGATAGCAGCAAGTTTGCCGCTTGCAAAGGGCGGTTTGGCCGCGATGTCGCCGCCTCTTTTTTCGCACAGGCGCCGTGAAGGAAAGCGTTTTCCCCGGCCTTGGCCGGTCGCGCCCGTCGCCGGACTTGCGGATTCTGGCAGCAGCGGTTACGCAATTGTTAACAAAACCAACGGCGTGCCTCCAGATTTAACCCTTATGCCCTTGCGGTTGGATCGAGAGCGGTGGTCAACCGCGGCGCGCCGGCAGGTCCAAAGCCCTGCCTACACAGAAGGACTTGATGTGAGCGGACTTGAGACTGCAATCAGAAATGCCCTTGAGCGCTCCGATCGCGCCAATGCGGAAACGCGGGCGCGCATTTATCAATCTGCCCGTCAGGCGCTCGAAACCGGGTTGCAGAAACAGGGGATCGAGGACGGCAACGTCATCGCCCAGCAGCGCCATCGGCTCGAAGCCGTCATCCATGCGATCGAAACGGAAGAGAGAGCGGCACTGAGGACGCGACAACCGGCACCTCCGGTGGTCAGCCTCGACGATGCCGCGCGGGCGCGCGGGCCGGCACAGCCACGGGTCGAGCCGCAAGTCCGGTCACCGACGCAGGCCCAACCCCAACCTCAAGCCCAGACTCCGCCCCAGAGCCAGCCACAGGCCCCGGCGGCCGGTCGTCGGGAACCCGGTTTTGCCGGCGACGCGCCGCGCCAGGCGGCGAGCGATGGCGGTCTCGGTGGTCTGCGTGCCGATCGCGACGGTCCGGTGGTATCGACGCGTGCAGCCGCCGAGAGCGCGGCAGATGCTGGCGAAACTGCGAGCATCGCGCCCACGGTCCGCGGAGATACGCGCAAACGCCGGCGCAAGCGCAGCCGCTTTCTGTCCTTCACCATGGTCGTCGTCACGCTTGCCGCCGCAGCAGGGGCCGCGGCCTGGTGGGTGCAGACCAATGACCTGCTGAAATCTGCCGCCGAGCGCGACACGAATGTTGCCAATCCCCCGGCATCGGTTGCGTCGGAAGACTTCGATGGCGCGGCGGGATTGCGGACGCTCGGCGCGCAGCAGGGCTTTACCGGCGATTGGGTCGAGGTCTTCACGCCCAAGGAAACCGGCGCGATCGCACCCGGAGCGCAGGCAAAGGTCGAGCCGGTGGACGATGAAGGTGGGCGACGCGTGCAGCTGACATCGGCGGTCGCCGACGCGGAAGGGGATATCACCATCGAAATCCCGGCCTCGGTCCTGGCGGAACTCTCCGGCAAGACGTCGACGCTGGCGTTGACCGTGCAGGCCGAGCCCGGCAAGACCACGGAGTTCGCGGTCGAGTGCAATTTCTCCTCGCTCGGCGAATGCGGGCGCCATCGCTTCACCGTGCATGACGAGCGGCTCGACATGCTGTTCAAGATCACCTTCGACCGTAGCCTGGCGCCGAGCTCGCCAGGCCAGATCGTGATCAACAGCGATATCAGCGGTGAGGGCAAGAGCCTCAGCCTCTACGCCATCCGCGTCCTGCCGGGGCAATAAGACCGGTCGCCAAGGCTTTCCGGGGTGGGGCGGCGGGAAAACCTGCCGGCCCCATCGGCGTCATCGGTTTTGACAGGGCCGGCGTCTATTTCAGGAAACCGGGGCCGGATCCGATGATCTTGTCATCGACCTCGCCGATCGCGCCCTTGTCCTTGCCCTCGTAATCGAGCGAGGAAAGGATGTGGCGGATCAGGTTGAGCCGGGCTCGCCGCTTGTCGTTGCCGCGTACCACCGTCCAGGGTGCATGATCCGTGTGGGTCTCCTTCAGCATCTCGTCGCGCTTGGCGGTATAATCGTCCCATTTGTTGAGCGCCGCGATGTCCATCGGCGACAGCTTCCAGATCTTCAGTGGGTCGTGGCGGCGATCGTGGAAGCGTTTCAGCTGCATCTCGCGGCCGATGTTGATCCAGAATTTGAAGAACTGGATGCCCTCATGCACGATCATCTTCTCGAAGCGGGGAGCCTGCTTCAGGAACTGCTTGTGCTCTTCGGGTGTGCAGAAGCCCATGACCGGTTCGACGCCGGCGCGGTTGTACCAGGAGCGGTCGAACAGCACGAATTCGCCGGCCGTCGGCATGGTCGCGACATAACGTTGGAAATACCATTGCCCGCGTTCGGTTTCGGTCGGTTTGGTCAGAGCGACGACACGCGCCCAGCGAGGGTTGAGGTTGTCCATAGTCGCATGGATCGCACCGCCCTTGCCGGCGGCGTCCCGGCCCTCGAACAACGCCATCATGCGCTTGCCGGTCTTCTGCTGCCAGAGCTGAACCTTGACCAGTTCGACCTGCAGCTTTTCCAGCGTTTCCAGATATTCGTCGTCGTCGAGCTTCTTCTTGTAGGGGTAGTCGTCGGAAGAAAATGCCGCGTCGTCGATCCACTTCGGCAACTCGGGATTGTCGATGTCGAAAACGCGACTCTTGCCGCCGATTTCGAGTTCCACCGCGCGGTTCTCCGCCTTGTCCGCCGTATCCGTCGCTGCCATCGGTTCGCCCTTTCGGCTTGGCGCACGGGCCCGAAAACCGGCTTCGATCATCGGAAGGATCATGCGCGTTTTCAAACTTTCGGGCCTGCGCCTGTCATCGGATAAACAAGGCGCTCGCGACCCGATTTCGTTGGAGGAGGCCATAATTGCGTTGCGGATTCAAGCCGGTCGTGAAAATCATGTCATGAAGGATCGCTATTCCTCGACCATTTTGGTCCGGGAGGAAAAGAAAGTGATTCATGAGGATGTCGAGGTGGACGGTTCGAAGGCGTTCTGGCGGAACCTGGTTCCGCGGCTGAAAGCAGAGCGCTGGCTGCTGGGGCTCACCGTGCTCCTGGCGATCCTTGCGACCGTCGCGGGTATTCATTTCCTGATTGTCCTGCCCTTCTGGATCGTTCTCGTCGCCGCGTTGCTCAACCGTAGCGCGCCAACCTCGGTTATTCTGAGCCCGGCCAAGGCGGTGGTCGCTGCCGGCCCGGCGAGCGACCCGCTGGTGCCCGCGCTGAACGCGCTCGACATGCCGGTTCTGGTGATTGCTGCCGACGAGACGGTGGTGTTCCAGAACATCGCAGCCGAGAAGGCCTTCGGGACCATTCCGCCAAACACCTATCTTGCCGCTCGGGTGCGTTCGCCCGGCATCCTCGACATGGTCCGCGAGACGATGGCGACCGGCAAGGCGAACCAGATCGAGCATAACGAGCAGTTGCCGTCCGACGCCGTCTATGTGGTGCGGGTCGCTCCGGCTGAAATTCCGGGCGACGGGCCGGTCAAGCGGATCTTCCTGCTGACCTATCGCGACATCTCTCAGGCGCGCCGTATCGACCGCATGCGCTCGGACTTCGTCGCCAATGCCAGCCACGAGCTGCGCACGCCGCTGGCATCCTTGCGCGGCTTCATCGAGACGCTCCAGGGTCCGGCGCGCAACGATCTGAAGGCGCAGGAAAAGTTCTTCGGCATCATGCACGAGCAGGCGACGCGCATGAGCCGGCTTGTCGACGATCTGCTGTCGCTGTCGCGGCTGGAGTTGCGCTCGCATATCGCGCCCGATGACCCCGTCGATCTGGCGCCGCTGCTCGGGCATGTCCGCGACAGCCTGCTGCCGCTGGCGAAGGATCTGGATGTCACCGTCTCGCTCGTGGTGCCGGACAAGCCCGTGGTCGTCCGCGGCGAACGCGACGAACTCATCGAGGTCTTCGAGAACCTGATCGAGAATGCGTGCAAGTACGGCCAGGAAGGCAAGAAGGTGGACGTAATCCTGCATGGCGGCGAGGGAGGCGAGGCCGAAGTCGTCGTGAAGGACTATGGCCCGGGCATTCCGGCCGAGCATGTGCCGCGCATCACCGAGCGGTTTTACCGGGTCAATGTCGAGGCCAGCCGCTCGAAGAAGGGTACCGGCCTGGGCCTTGCCATCGCCAAGCACATTCTCACGCGGCATCGTGCCCGGCTCCTCATCCATTCAGAGGTCGGCAAAGGCACGACCTTTACGGTCCGCTTCTGACATATTGGCGCGGGAAAACCCGGGGGTGTCCATTTTTCATTAGCATTTTCAATAACATGAGCTGTCATAAATGTTTCGTCGAACTGACATAAAAGGTGTGGCCATCGGCAGCTAGTTAGGGGCAGCCGATAAGACGGCGAAGAGCGCTGCAACGCTTGGCGCACACCAACACAAGCCCATTCCGGGAGAACTTTTATGAAAGCTCTTAAACTCACTGTCGCGGCGCTGGTCGCTTCGGCCGCATTTGCCGGCGCAGCCGCCGCTCGCGATCAGGTTCAGGTCGCTGGCTCCTCGACCGTTCTTCCCTACGCCAAAATCGTCGCCGAGACGTTCGGCGAGACCTTCCCCGACTTCAAGACCCCGGTGGTCGAATCCGGCGGCTCCTCCGCTGGCCTGAAGGAATTCTGCAAGGGCGTTGGCCCTGATACCATCGACATCGCCAACTCCTCGCGCAAGATCAAGGACAGCGAAGTCGAGGCCTGCAAGGCCGCTGGCGTCACCGAAATCCAGGAAGTGAAGATCGGTTATGACGGCATCGTCTTTGCGACCGACGCCGGCAATGCCGACCTCGCCCTGAAGCCGGAAGACCTCTACAAGGCGCTCGCTGCTGAAGTCGTCGTCGACGGCAAGATCGTCGCCAACCCCTACAAGAAGTGGTCCGAAGTCAACGCCGCCCTGCCGGCCGTCGAAATCGCCGCTTATATCCCGGGTGAAAAGCACGGCACCCGCGAAGTCTTCGAAGAGAAGATCCTCGCTGCAGGCTGCAAGAACGCTGGCGCCGTTGACGTGATCAAGGCTGCCGTTGCCGATGAAAAGCAGCAGCACAGCAAGTGCGTCGCAGTCCGCAAGGACGGCCTGGCTGTCGACATCGACGGCGACTACACCGAAACGCTCGCCCGTATCGCTGCCAACAAGAACGGCATCGGCGTGTTCGGCCTGTCATTCTACGAAAACAACGCCGACAAGCTGAAGGTCGCGACCGTCAACGGCATCGTACCGTCGACCGAAACGATCGCTTCCGGCGAGTACCCGGTTTCCCGCCCGCTGTACTTCTACGTCAAGAAGGCACATCTCGGCGTTATCCCGGGCCTCAAGGAATATGTTGAGTTCTTCCTCGACGACCAGATGATCGGCCCGGAAAGCCCGCTCGCCGAATACGGCCTCGTTGCCGCTCCGGACGCTGAGCGCGAAGAAATCCGCAAGGCTTTCTCTGCCGGCAACATGCTCTGATAATGACAAGCCCCGGCGCGATGTCTTCGCGCCGGGGCATGCCTTCATTCGATTTGCCGGCACCCATGACGGGCGATGCCGGGGAGACGTGCGGATGAGTACTTCGCTCCTTCTTTTGCTCATTATTGTTATTGGTTTCATTGCTTATTTTGCAGGCCGCGCCCGTTCGCTGGCGCAGTCCGGCGGCAAGCTCTCCAACCTTCATTCTCTGCCGGGCTATCACGGTAGCTACGTCGCCATCTGGGCGATGCTTCCGGCCGCACTCGTTCTCGGCACCTGGCTGTTCGCCGCTCCCGTGTATATCGACGGAAGCACGCGCGCGGCCTTGCCGGATAGCGTCCAGAGCCAGGGCCCTGCCGCCGTGCAGCTCGCGCTCGGTCAGGTCAAATCCGTTGCCGGTGGCCTTCTGCGCCTGAGCGGCGAGGAACTCGCAGCCCTTGAGGGCGGCTCCGCCAATCTTCGCGCGACGCTCGCGTCCAAGGGCGTTGCCCTTGCTGGCGAAGGCGATCCCTACATGGTCACCGTCGCCAAGCACTTCAACGCGATGACCGCGACCAACCGCTGGCTGATGACGGTCGCCGTTCTGCTGATCGCGATTGCCGGCGGCGTCTACGCCATCCGCAACGTCGCGACCCGCTTCCGCGCCCGCAACCAGGTCGAGCGGGTCATTCTCGGCTCGCTGATCGTCGCGTCCTCCATCGCCATCCTGACGACGGTCGGCATCGTCGCCTCGATGCTGTCGGAAGCCGGACGCTTCTTCACCATGGTCTCGCCGTTCGAGTTCTTCTTCGGCACGGTATGGGATCCGCGGTTTGCCGCTGCCGGCAGCGGCGGCGCTTCGGGCCAGTTCGGCCTCATCCCGCTTCTTGCCGGCACGCTCTACATCGCCTTCGTCGCCATGCTGTTTGCGGTGCCGATCGGCCTCTTCGCGGCGATCTACATGGCGGAATATGCAAGCCCGCGCTTGCGTTCGACCGCAAAGCCGCTGCTCGAAGTGCTCGCCGGCATCCCGACCATCGTCTACGGTTTCTTTGCGCTGGTGACCGTTGGCCCGTTCCTGCGTGACATCTCCGCCCAGATGAACGGTCTCATGACCGGCAACTACCAGAACTTCATCCAGGCACAGAGCGTTCTGACGGCGGGCATCGTCATGGGCATCATGCTGATCCCATTCGTGTCGTCGCTGTCGGACGACATCATCACCCAGGTGCCGCGGGCACTTCGTGACGGCTCGCTCGGCCTTGGCGCCACCCGCTCGGAGACGGTCAAGAAGGTCATCCTTCCGGCAGCCCTCCCGGGCATCGTCGGCGCGCTGCTGCTCACCGCCTCGCGCGCCGTCGGCGAGACCATGATCGTGGTGCTGGCAGCCGGTGTGGCGGCCCGCATGCAGATCAATCCCTTCGAGCCGATGACGACGGTGACCGTTAAGATCGTCAACCAGCTGACAGGTGACCTCGAGTTCACCTCGCCGCAGACGCTGGTGGCCTTTGCACTGGGCATCACGCTCTTCGTCATCACGCTCGGCCTCAACATTTACGCGCTCTACATCGTGCGCAAATACCGGGAACAGTACGAATGACCGACATCGCTTCCCCGACCGTCCGGATCTCCGCCCGTCCCGCATCCGCCAAGCGCGATATCGGCATCAAGCGTCGCTATGCTGCCGAACGCCGGTTCCGCTTCTACGGCATGGCCGCGATCAGCACCGGTCTCTTCTTCCTGGCATTGCTGCTGTGGACCGTCTTTTCCAACGGCTACACCGCATTCCAGCAGACGACGATTACGCTGCCGATCGAATTCACCGAAAAGGTCATCGACCCCAAAGGCGAACGCGCGACCGACGGCAAGGTGCTGATGACCGCCAACTATCCGCTGTTGGTGCGCGACGCGCTCGTCAAGCAGCTCGGCATCGACGCCACCAAGCGGCCGCAGGTCAAGCAGGCGACCGACATGGTTTCCGCGAGCTCCCGCACGCTATTGCGCGACATGGTCGCCGCCGACCCGTCGATCATCGGCAAGACGGTTCCTGTCACGCTGCTGGCCGAGGCCAACATCGACTCCGCCTTCAAGGGCCAGATCGATCTCTCGGTCGATGAGGGCAAGCGCAAGGTCAAGGACCAGCAGGTGACCTGGATGAACGAGCTGGCGAGCGCCGGCATCCTGAAGAAGAGCTTCAACACCGGCATCTTCACCTTCGGCGCCTCCAGTCGTCCCGAAGCGGCAGGCGTCGGCGTCGCTGCCCTCGGCTCGCTCTACATGATGCTGATCGTGCTGGTGCTGTCGCTTCCGATCGGCGTCGCCGCCTCGATCTACCTCGAGGAGTTTGCGCCGAAGAACCGGCTGACCGACCTGATCGAGGTCAACATCAACAACCTCGCGGCCGTTCCGTCGATCGTCTACGGCCTCCTGGGTCTCGCCGTCTTCATCAACTTCGCCGGCATGCCGCGCTCGGCAGCCGTCGTCGGCGGCTTCGTGCTGACGTTGATGACCCTGCCGACGATCATCATCGCCACCCGTGCGGCGTTGAAGGCGGTCCCGCCGTCGATCCGCTCGGCGGCCCTCGGTCTCGGTGCGTCGAAGATGCAGACCATCTTCCACCACGTGCTGCCGCTGGCGATGCCGGGCATCCTGACCGGCACCATCATCGGTCTTGCCCACGCGCTTGGTGAAACCGCGCCGCTGCTCCTGATCGGCATGGTCGCCTTCGTCGTCGATTTTCCCGGTTCGCCGATGGAACCGTCGACGGCACTGCCGGTGCAGATCTACATGTGGGCCAATGAGGCGGAGCGCGCCTTCGTCGAGCGCACCTCCGGCGCAATCATCATTCTTCTCATCTTCCTGGTCGTCATGAACCTTGGAGCCATTCTGTTGCGACGTCGCTTTGAGCGCCGCTGGTAGTGAGGTAATTACTATGAACATCATGTCAGAAGCAGCAGTCGAGAAGGCTCTGGATCAGAAAATGAACACCGTGCCCTACAAGATGATCGGCAAGGATGTGTCGGTCTATTACGGCGAGAAGCGTGCGCTTTTCGACGTCAACCTCAACATCCGCGAGAACACGGTCACGGCGCTGATCGGTCCTTCGGGTTGCGGCAAGTCGACCTTCCTGCGCACGCTGAACCGCATGAACGACACGATCGAGAACTGCCGCGTCACCGGCAAGATCACGCTCGACGAGGACGACATCTACGACCCGACGATCGACGTCGTCGAACTGCGCGCCCGCGTCGGCATGGTCTTCCAGAAGCCGAACCCGTTCCCGAAGTCGATCTACGACAACGTCGCCTACGGCCCGCGGATTCACGGACTTGCCCGCACCAAGGCCGACTTTGACGAGGTGGTCGAGACCAGCCTGCAGAAGGCCGGTCTGTGGAACGAGGTAAAGGATCGTCTGCAGGAGCCCGGCACCGGCCTTTCCGGTGGTCAGCAGCAGCGTCTCTGCATCGCGCGTGCCGTCGCCGTCAGCCCGGAAGTCATCCTCATGGACGAGCCGTGCTCGGCTCTCGATCCGATCGCGACCGCCAAGGTCGAAGAGCTCATCCACGAGCTGCGCACGAACTTCACGATCGTCATCGTGACCCACTCGATGCAGCAGGCCGCCCGCGTTTCGCAGCGCACCGCCATGTTCCACCTCGGCAATCTCGTCGAGGAGAACGACACCGACAAGATGTTCACCAATCCGGATGACCAGCGCACCCAGGATTACATCATGGGCCGCTTCGGCTGAGGCCGCATAAGGCTGCAACAGTAACTGCAAAGCGCCCGTAAGGATCGACGATCATGTCCATGCATATCATGTCCGCCTATGACGAAGAACTGAAGTACCTGACGCGCCGCATCTCGGAGATGGGCGGCCTCGCCGAACAGATGGTCGCCGAGTCCGTTCGCGCGCTGGTCAACTCCGACCTGGCTCTCGCACAGAAGGTGATCTCGGACGACACCGTCCTCGACGACGCCGAGCGCCAGATCGGTGAGAAGGCGATCGTCACGATCGCCAAGCGTCAGCCGGTCGCCGCCGACCTGCGTGAGATCATGGGGTCGATCCGCATCGCCTCCGATCTGGAACGCGTCGGCGACCTTGGCAAGAACACCGCCAAGCGCGTGATCGCGGTCGCCGGCTCCGGCATTCCGCGCAAGCTCGCCCGTGGCCTCGAGCATCTGGCAGAGCTCGCTCTCGTCCAGCTCAAGGAAGTGCTCGACGTCTACGCCTCGCGCTCGCCGGAAAAGGCCAACAGCATCCGCGAGCGTGACGAGGAGATCGACGCGATCTACACCTCGCTGTTCCGCGAGCTCTTGACCTACATGATGGAAGATCCGCGCAACATCACGCCCTGCACGCATCTTCTGTTCTGCGCCAAGAACATCGAGCGCATCGGCGACCACGCGACCAATATCGCTGAGACGATCTATTACATGGCGACGGGTGCTCAGCCGGAAGGTGAGCGTCCGAAGGATGACACTACGTCGACGCTGGGCTCGGTCAACGACTGAGCGCCAAGCGCGCCGTAAGCATGCATGCCCTTTGAAATCTGATCCGGTCGCGGCTTCGGTCGCGGCCCCGAATTCCTGTATCTGAAGCATGCGGTTTTCGCCCCGCCTTTGAAAACGGCGGATGTGCTCCAGATTTAGAGTGTCTGAGCGCCGGCCGGGCCGATGAGCCCAAAGGCCGCCCGCGGTAAGGAGACGTTACCTGATGTTGCCAAAAATCGCCGTAGTCGAAGACGAAGAGGCGCTGAGCGTTCTGCTGCGTTACAATCTGGAAGCCGAGGGCTTCGACGTCGATACGATCCTGCGGGGCGACGAGGCGGAGATCCGGCTTCAGGAGCGGCTGCCCGACCTGCTTATCCTCGACTGGATGCTGCCCGGTGTTTCCGGCATTGAACTTTGCCGTCGGCTGCGCCAGCGTCCGGAGACCGAACGTCTGCCGATCATCATGCTGACGGCGCGCGGCGAGGAAAGCGAGCGCGTCCGGGGTCTGGCGACGGGTGCCGACGACTACGTGGTCAAGCCCTTCTCGACGCCGGAGCTGATGGCGCGCGTCAAGGCGATGCTGCGCCGGGCAAAGCCCGAGGTGCTGTCGACGCTGCTTCGCTGCGGCGACATCGAACTCGACCGCGAGACCCACCGCGTTCATCGCCGCAGCCGCGAAGTGCGCCTCGGCCCCACCGAGTTCCGTCTTCTGGAGTTCCTCATGTCCTCGCCGGGCCGCGTCTTCTCTCGCTCGCAGCTTCTGGATGGCGTCTGGGGGCATGACATCTATGTCGACGAGCGCACCGTCGACGTGCATGTCGGTCGTCTGCGCAAGGCTCTGAACTTCTCGAACATGCCCGACGTCATCCGCACCGTTCGCGGCGCCGGCTATTCGCTCGAAAGCTGAGCGGTCTGAAAGTCGCCAAGAAAAAAAGGGGCCGATCGGCCCCTTTTTTATTGATGCCGTCCAGCTTCTCAGCGGGCCCTGCGGCGCTCCCCCGACGGCTGGTAGGCCAGCCGCGCATGGAAGGTGCAGTAAGGCGAGGCTTCCGGGGAATCGTTGCCGCAGAAGTGAAACTCTTCCTTCAGCGGGTCGCCGATCGGCCACTTGCAGGTGCGCTCGGTGAGCTGGGTCAGCTCGAGGCGGCGCGACATCGGCACGACAACGTCGGTGCGGGTGCTGAAATCCTGCTCGGCAACGAGATCGACTTCGATTTCTTCCTTGAGAACGACAGCGCCGGCCGCGCGTGCAACCGGGCGGGTCGAAACGCGCGAAGCGTAGTTCGGTGCGCGCGGTGCCGAAGTCGGGCGCTTCGGACGGGCTGCTGTCGTGGTGCTGCCGCCGGCCTTGGCGCGACCTGGCAGGCTCAGGCGGTGAACCTTGCCGATGACAGCGTTACGGCTGACGCCGCCGAGCTGCGCCGCGATCTGGCTTGCGCTCAGGCCCTCGGACCAAAGCTTCTTCAGTTTCTCCACCCGCTCGTCAGTCCAGTTCATTTCTGCACTCTCCGTTCTCAGCGTTGGGGATGGCAGAATCCCTCACCGCACCCCGGCTAAACCCCGGGGTTGCAAACGCGATAACTCTTTTGGTGACTAGGTCCGCCGCATGCGTCTAGTAATTGAATGTTAACGTACTGACCGCTGGACTCTGTGGCAAGAGTCCCGGGAATCAGGCCGAATCGATTTCGTAGTTTTCCCCAACTTGCTCGGCCAGCGTTGCATTTTTGCAAGCCCTCCCGGACGATTTTTCTGCTGCCAGGAATCGACCCTTCATGTTGCGCTGCAAGGCTTGGTTTTGTTGACATTGCAGCGCGAAATGGGAATAGTGCCTGCGCCGCCGAAAGGCGGCATTTTTGATTTTTATCGGCCCGCGTGAGGCGCGGGATCGATGTCGATCTGGAGTGAAGGAGAGCCTCGCATGACTGCAACCACGCCGCTTTACGATACCTACATGCGCGCGCCGTTGCGTTTCGAGCGAGGAGAGGGCGCCTGGCTGATCGCTGAAGACGGCACGCGTTATCTCGATTTCGGTGCCGGCGTTGCCGTGAACTCGCTCGGCCACGCGCACCCGCACCTGGTCGAGGCGCTGAAGGCGCAGGCCGACAAGGTCTGGCACCTGTCCAACCTTTATGAAATTGCGGGCCAGGAAAGCCTCGGCCGCCGGCTGACGGCAGTGACCTTTGCCGACAAGGTCTTCTTCACCAATTCGGGCGCGGAAGCGCTGGAATGCGCCATCAAGACGGCACGGCGTTACCACTTCTCCAAGGGCCACCCGGAGAAGTTCCACGTCATCACCTTCGAAGGCGCCTTCCACGGCCGCACGATCGCGACGATCGCCGCCGGTGGTCAGCAGAAATACATCGAAGGTTTCGGGCCGAAGGCGCCGGGCTTCTACCAGGTTCCGTTCGGCGACATCGCCGCGGTCAAGAATGCGATCACCGAGGAAACCGCAGCGATCCTGATCGAGCCGATCCAGGGCGAGGGCGGCATCCGTCCGGCGACCAAGGAATTCATGCAGGAACTGCGCGCGCTTTGCGACGAGTTCGGCCTGCTCTTGATCCTCGACGAGGTCCAGACCGGCGTCGGCCGTACCGGCAAGCTGTTTGCCCATGAATGGGCGGATATCCGTCCGGATATCATGGCGGTCGCCAAGGGTATCGGCGGTGGCTTCCCGTTCGGCGCCTGCCTCGCGACTGAGGAAGCCGCATCTGGTATGGTGGCGGGCACGCATGGCTCCACATATGGCGGCAACCCGCTGGCCATGGCCGTCGGCAACGCCGTGCTCGACGTCGTTCTGGCCGACGGATTCCTGACGCATGTGCGCGATGTCGCGCTGGTCTTCCGCCAGGGCCTTGCGTCGCTCAAGGACCGTTTCCCTGATGTCATCGAGGACATCCGCGGCGACGGTTTGATGCTGGGCATCAAGGTGAAGGGCCCTTCGGCCGATCTGCTGAAGGAAATCCGCGCCGAAAAGCTCCTGGCCGTGCCGGCGGGCGAAAATGTGCTGCGTCTGCTGCCGCCGCTGACCGTGACGGCGGAAGAGGCGCGCGAGGGGCTCGCACGTATCGAACGCGCCGCCGAGGCGGTTCGCAAGGCAAGCGGCAACGCCGCGGCCTGAAGGTAGCGACCCAGGGACGACTAAGGCGTTAGAATGACCTTCGTGCGGGCACGTGGATAGCGTGCCGCACCAGGGACCGATTTTTCAGACAGGAACCGAGTACGATGGCAGGCACCAGACATTTTCTCGATCTTTCGGCCATGACGGCCGCCGACCTCCGGACGATCATCGACGATGCGCGCGTCCGAAAGGCGGCGACCAAGGCCGGAACTGCCGAGAAGCCGCTCGCCGGCAAGATGCTGGCGATGATCTTCGAAAAGCCCTCCACCCGCACCCGCGTTTCCTTCGATGTCGGCATGCGCCAGCTCGGCGGCGAAACCCTGTTTCTGTCGGGCACCGAAATGCAGCTCGGCCGCGCCGAGACGATCGGCGACACGGCCAAGGTGCTCTCGCGTTACGTCGACGCCATCATGATCCGCACCACCGACCATCGCCGCCTTCTGGAACTGGCCGAGCATGCGACGGTCCCGGTCATCAACGGCCTGACCGACGATACGCACCCCTGCCAGATCATGGCCGATATCCTGACCTTCGAGGAGCATCGCGGTCCGGTAAAGGGCAAGACGATTGCCTGGACCGGCGACGGCAATAACGTGCTGCATTCGCTGATCGAAGGTTCTGCCCGCTTCGGATACCGCATGAACATGGCCGTGCCGCTCGGTTCCGAGCCGCAGGACAAGTTCCTGAACTGGGCGCGCAACAATGGCGGCGAGGTCCTTTTGTGTCATGACGCCGAACAGGCCGTCGCCGACGCCAATTGCGTCGTGACCGACACCTGGATCTCGATGAACCAGGAACATCGCGCCCGCGGGCACAACGTCTTCCAGCCCTACCAGGTCAATGAAGCGCTGATGAAGCGTGCGGCCTCCGATGCGCTGTTCATGCACTGCCTGCCGGCGCACCGCGGCGAAGAGGTCACCGACGAGGTCATCGACGGCCCGCAGTCGGTGGTCTTCGACGAGGCGGAAAACCGGCTGCACGCACAGAAGTCGGTCATTGCCTGGTGCATGGGGCTCGTCTGAGCCGGCTGCCCGGTCGCGCGCGACGGCGAAGAGGCTTCAGTGCGCTCCGCCGAGCGTGCGCCATATAGGGGCGTGTTCACCGCACTTGACATTGTCCACGTGCGACACGATTTAGGCGGCATACGGGCGCTCCTGAAAGTAGTGAGCGCGCAACCGTCGAGGTGGTGCGTTGCTATGGCGGCGGCACATACCTGGTGGACAATCCGTTTATCGCGGGATCAACTGAGACAGCGAGCACGTTGCGCGGGGATAGCAATATCTCTGGTGCAGCTTGGTGGCTGAAGGCAAGGAGCAAGACATGACTGACATGACGCCAGGGCTTGGTGAGTTCGACTTTGCCGGTGACGATCACGTCGTGCCTTTCCAGGTGGAAGGCCTCGACGTGCGCGGCCGCGCCGTGCAGCTCGGCCCCATGCTGGACGCAATCCTCGAGCGCCACAACTATCCGCTTCCGGTCGCGCGTCTGGTTGCTGAAACCGTTGTACTCACCGTGTTGCTCGGGACCTCGCTGAAGTTTGAAGGCAAGCTGATCGTCCAGACTCAGGGCGATGGCCCTGTCGATCTGGTGGTCGCTGATTTCTCGACGCCGGATCGCGTGCGCGCCTATGCCCGCTACGATCAGGAAGCGCTTGCCGCTGCCGAAAAGGACGGCCGGACCCTTTCGCACGAGCTGCTCGGAAAGGGCGTGCTCGCCTTCACCATCGACCAGGGCGCCCATACCCAGCGTTACCAGGGGATCGTTGCGCTCGACGGAGCGACGCTGGAAGAAATCGCCGGCGTCTATTTCCGACAGTCGGAGCAGATCCCGACCAAGGTGCGCCTTGGCGTGGCCGAGCTTCTCGATCGCGACGAAAACGGCAAGCCGCGCCATCGCTGGCGCGCCGGCGGCATGGTCGCCCAGTTCCTGCCGGAAGCGCCGGAACGCATGCGCCAGCCCGACCTTTCCGGCGGTGATGGTGATGATGGTGAAAGCGCGTTCGGTGACGACGATCTCTGGGCCGAAGCCAAGGTGATGGTCGAAACGATCGACATGGACGAGTTGACCGATCCGATGGTCGGAACCGAGCGGCTGCTCTATCGCCTGTTCCACGAGCGCGGCGTCCGCGTCTACGAACCGCAGGCGGTCTACGACCGCTGCAGCTGCTCGCGCGAGAAGCTTCAGTCGGTGTTGTCCAACCTGAGCACGGACGACCTCGAAAGCACCATCGACGATGGCGAAGTCAAGGTGACCTGCGAGTTCTGCTCGACGACCTATCGCTTCGAAGCAAGCGAGGTGCGCCCGCAGTAGCGGGCGCTTCCGGCCGACTGGCCGCGATTTAGAGCGACGCTAGTCCGAAGGACGCGCTTCAGTTCAGGGTGCGCACGAGCCCGGGTGAATCGAGCGAGAAGGCGGGGATGGCAACGTTGAAGGTCTCTCCGCCTTCCGATTCCATGCTGTAGTGGCCGAACATGACGCCTGAGGGCGTATCCAGAGGGCATCCGGACGAATACTCATAGGTATCGCCGGGATTGAGCAGCGGCTGCTCGCCGATGACGCCCGGACCGCTGACCTCGTCGACTTGCCCGTTCTCATCGGTAATGTGCCAGTAGCGCGTCATCAACCGCACGGACGCGTCCGAGTGGTTTGAGATGACGATGCGATAGCCCCAGACATAGCGGCCGTCATCGGGATCCGACTGCTCTTCGAGATAGTACGGCTCCACCGTAACTTCTATGTCGCGGGTCAAAGCGCGATACATGGGCATCACCTTGCTTCAGGTCTTTCAGGGTATTCTACAGCAAGATGGTTTCGTCAAGAATAACGGCAAGATTGTGCGATCCCATGATGGGACGGATGGCCGTGCTGACGCGATCGAGCGGGTGAAACGTGCCTGGCACCTTGGCGCCGCGCCGCCGGAAACCATCTCGTGATGGCCGGCAAGCGGCGTCGGCCGCCGTTGATCACGGCGGCCGTGTCTTCGTAAAATCAGGACTTCACGGCCTTCAGCGCGCGGGCGAAATCTTCCACCACATCGTCGCTGTCCTCGATGCCGGCCGAGAAGCGCACGGTTCCAGCGGAAATGCCGAGCTCTTCGCGGGCCTCGTCGGTCAGGTTCTTGTGCGTGGTCGTTCCCGGATGGGTGATCAGGCTCTTGCTGTCGCCGAGGTTGTTGGAGATGCGCACGATCTCCAGCGCATTCTGCAGCGCGAAGGCTGCATCCTTGCCGCCCTTCAGTTCGAAGGCGACGAGCGTCGATCCGCCGGTCATCTGCTTGGCGATGATGTCGGCCTGCGGATGATCCTTGCGGCCAGGATAGATGACCTTGGCGACCTGCGGCTGTTCTGCCAGGAAGTCGGCCACGCGGCGGGCCGTTTCCGTCTGCTGACGCACGCGTAGCGGCAGCGTCTCGATGCCCTTCAGCAGCGTCCAGGCGTTGAACGGCGACATCGCCGGGCCGGTGTGGCGGAAGTAGTCGTGCAGGTGCTCGTTGATCCATTCCTTGTCGGAAAGCACGACACCGCCGAGGCAACGGCCCTGACCGTCGATATGCTTGGTGGCGGAATAGACGACGATATGGGCGCCGAGTTCCAGCGGCTTCTGGAAGAGCGGCGTCGCAAAGACGTTGTCGACGACGACCTTGGCGCCGATCTGGTTGGCGAGCTTGGCAACGCCGGCAATGTCGATGACTTCGAGCGTCGGGTTGGTCGGGCTTTCGAGGAAGAAGACCTTGGTGTTCTTCTGGATCGCCTTTTCCCAGTTGGCGAGGTCGCGTCCGTCGACCAGCGTGCACTCGATGCCGTATTTCGGCGCCAGCGTCTCGACCACCCAGCGGCAGGAGCCGAAGAGGGCGCGGGCGGCGACGATGTGGTCGCCGGCCTTCAGCTGGCAGAGAATTGCGGCGGTGACGGCAGCCATGCCCGATGCCGTGGCGCGCGCATCCTCGGCGCCTTCCAGCATGCACATGCGCTTTTCAAACATGTCGTTGGTCGGGCTACCGTAGCGGGCGTAGATGAAGCCTTCGGTCTCGCCCTTGAAACGAGCTTCCGCAGCTTCCGACGTCTCGTAGACAAAGCCCTGGGTAAGGAAGATCGCCTCGGAGGTCTCTCCGTGCTGGGAACGGGTGGTCCCGCCATGGACCAGTTGCGTTGCGGGGCGCCAGTTTTTGCTCATGTGACGGTCACTTTCAAAAACAAAAAAACCGGCCGCGTGAAGGGCCGGTTTGACACCCGGCCTTTTTAGCTACTTGTTTAACGTGGCTGCAAGCCGACCGGCCAAATCACCACGGGATAAAGCTTCAATACTGCCAGGGTACGCTTGCGTCAATTCCCGGAGTTTGGTTTTGTCTCGCAACTGAAAAGAGGACTGCAATGGGCCGCGACACTGGGATTTTGGCCGATCGCGCGATCGCCGCGCTGTTAGAATCGGGACGCCTCAAAAGCGAGAAGCCGCTGGATGTCGATCAGATCCAGCCGGCAAGCCTCGACCTGCGCCTAGGCTCGAAGGCTTTCCGCGTCCGCGCAAGCTTCATGCCAGGCCCGTCTCACCTCGTTGCCGACAAGCTCGACCGGCTGAAGCTGCACGTCGTCGATCTGACCGATGGCGCGGTGCTGGAAACGGGCTGCGTCTACATCGTGCCGCTGATGGAAAGCCTGGAACTGCCTGAGGGCATGTCGGCCTCGGCCAACCCGAAAAGCTCGACCGGTCGCCTCGACATCTTCACCCGCGTCATCACCGATCGCGCCCAGGAATTCGACAAGATCCCGGCCGGCTACAGCGGTCCGCTCTATCTCGAAATCAGCCCGCGCACCTTCCCGATCGTCGTGCGCCGAGGCTCGCGCCTGTCGCAGATCCGCTTCCGCATGGGCCAGTCTATTCTGTCGGAGCAGGAACTGCAGGCGCTGCACGAGAGCGACGTGCTGGTGGCGAGCGACAAGCCGAACGTCAGCGGCGGCGGCATCGCGCTGTCGATCGATCTGAAGGGCACCGGGCCCGAAGGCCTGATCGGCTATCGCGGCAAGCATCACACCGCCGTCATCGACGTCGACAAGAAAGCGCAGCACGCGATCTTCGATTTCTGGGAGCCACTCTACAGCCGCGGCCGCGACGAACTGATCCTCGATCCGGATGAGTTCTACATTCTCGTCTCGCGCGAGGCGGTGCATGTTCCGCCGCTTTATGCGGCCGAGATGACGCCGTTCGATCCGCTGGTCGGCGAGTTTCGCGTGCATTATGCCGGCTTCTTCGATCCGGGCTTCGGCCATGCCTCGGCCGGCGGCACGGGCAGCCGTGCCGTGCTGGAAGTGCGCAGCCACGAGGTGCCGTTCATCCTCGAACACGGCCAGATCGTCGGCCGCCTGATCTACGAACACATGCTGGAACGGCCGGATGGTCTCTATGGCCTCGGCGTCGGCTCCAACTACCAGGCGCAGGGCCTGAAGCTCTCGAAGCATTTCCGCGCCGAGTAGGGGATTTTGCAGCGCCCCTTACGCGATCCCGCGCAAGGGTGCTTGACAGATCGCCCCGGTTCGGGAAGTTTCGCAGGCGCCGCGGGTGTAGTTCAGCGGTAGAACGCCAGCTTCCCAAGCTGGATGTCGTCGGTTCGATCCCGATCACCCGCTCCATTCTTTCTCGTCCCGTTCCTTGTGTAACCGCGTTCTCGTGGCGGCCTATGGTCAGCTGCGCTGCGGCCGGTTACTTTACCGCTCGATGAATCACCGCGGTTCCAAGGGCCGCCCCTGCCACATGAGACGTGCCGGCCGCTGCCCATGAAAGTTCTTTCCTTTTTCGCCCTTTGCGTATCCTTGATCGCGACGCCGCTTGCGGCCGAGGCTAAGGATCTGCCGCTGCTGTTCGACGCGCGCGAACGCATCGCCAAGCCCGACCTCACGGGCCTGGCGCGCCTGCGTTTCCTGACGACGGTGGACTTTCCGCCGTTCAACTTCATCGACCAGTCCGGCAAGCTTTCGGGATTTCATGTCGATCTCGTGCGCGAGATCTGCCGCGAGCTCGACATCGAGGCCAAATGCCAGATCCAGGCCGTGACCTATGCGGAGCTGCTGCCGGCACTGGAAGAGGGGCAGGGCGAGGCGGTGGCCGCCGGTATCGCCGTCGGTCCGGAACTGCGCCAACGCTTTGGCTTTTCCCGCGCCTTCATGCGGCTTCCAGCGCGCTTCGCCGTCAATACCAAGGCGGCCGGCGCAGTCTCGGCACCGAGCGATCTCAAGGGGAAGCCGGTCGGTGTCGTCGCCGGAACCACGCATGAGGCGATGTTCAAGGCGTTTTTCCCAAAGATCGAGGCCAAGGTCTATCCCGACCGCGAGGCCATGCTGACGGCTCTGCAGAAGGGCGATGTGCCGGCGGTGTTTTCCGACGGCATGCAGCTGTCCTTCTGGATCTCGGGTAGCGCTGCTGGCGGCTGCTGCACGCTTGTCGATGGCGCCTACTTCTCGCAGCGCTTCCTCGGTGAAGGCCTGACGATCATGAACCGCAAGTCCGAGCCTGCCCTGACCCAGGCGATCGATCACGCGCTGCTGGCGCTGTCGCGCAGCGGCCGCTTGGAGGAAATCTACCTGCGCTACTTCCCGAACGGAATCTATTAGGCGCCAGAACTTTTCGGCGTGATCACCGGCCGGCCTATCGGCGGAAGCGGGCGAGCGCGCCGCGCTCGATAGCGGCGCAGGTCAGCTTGTCGAGGCCAAGCCGGTCGCGCAGCAACTGCAGCAGGCGGATTTCTTCGTTGCGGATGCGCTGGTCGGCGGCCGCGATCTCGACGGCGAGCGCATAGGCCGTCTCGTGGAACTTCTCCGGCAGCGCTTCGCGCACGATCTCGAGCATGATGTCGAGCCCCTCGGGCGCCGCCAGCTGCGCCGAGCATTCATGGCCGATATGGACGAGGCTGTCCTCGTCGAAGCCGTCGAACACGGGCAGGAATTGAACCAGCCGGCCGATGCGGGCAAACTCGTCGTCGCTCATCTCGCGGTCGACCGCCGACATCATCACCATGACATAGATGAGAGCTTCGTGGTGGCTGAGGCTTGGTTGCATGGGCTTTCCGGCGGTAGAGCGATTCCAGGGATGGCACGGTTCCTGATCCGGAATTGCGTCGTTTCAAAGAGTTGAGCCGTCTGCCGCTTTCGGCAGACGGTCGAGAGCTGGGAATTGTCGCGGCTATTTACAAGTCCGGCTGCGAAGCGTCCACTCCGATGCCGAGGGTCGGATCGTCGAATGTCATCGGCGTGTGGCTGAGGTCGCGCGGATCGTCACCGTAAAAACCGAGCTTCGCCTGGCGTGCTGCGTCGGCGCGTTTTTCGAGGGTCGAGCCGGGAACCGGCGTTGCCCAGCCATTGTCGACGAGCCAGGTGGCAAGATCCTGTCCGCCAAGCGTGCAGGAGGCGGTGGCCGAAGGGCCGGAATCTCCTTCGGGCAGATCGCAGCTGACCGCACGTGCGCGCAGGAAGTTTCTGAAGGCGGTTCGCGCGACGATGCCGCAGGGCCAGCTCTTGCCGGCGCTTTCGCAGGTCCGCTCCGCTTGTTCCGGCTCGATGCCGTCGATCTGCAGCGTCAGCTTGTCGAACTGGATCACACCGGCGGCGACCGCGACCGGGCGATAGAGTACGGTCGGCCCGGCGGCCTTCGCTTCCTTCTTCGGTTCCGACAACGGCGCACGCGGTTCCACCCGTTCGAGCGGCGCACTGGTGACCGTATCGGGCAGGCCGAACTGCTGTGGCTCGATGGCGCGTGCCGCATTTTCCGTCGTGGGCGATTGTTCGCTGGTCGTCGCCGCGCCGCCGGGATCGAGCGGGACCTCGTCGTCGGCCTGATCCGGCGTCGCCTCGAAATCTGTCATGTCGGGCGTTTCGAGAACGAGTTCCGGTGTGGCGGCGGTCTCACGGTCGCGGATGGCAACAGCGCCCGCATAGAGGATGCCGGTGAAAAGGGCGATTGCGGCGATGCCGCCGGCAAGGGTGTAGAAATGCTGCCGCATCAGGAAGGACGTCCTATTGGCTGGCCCAGATAATTCGGGCGATCCATTCGATCTGGCTGGTCTCGAAGCTCCGGTTCGGATGCTCGGGATTGAGCGATAGAAGTTCGATCACACGCGGCGTCTGGCGCGTGAGCACCTTTGCCATGACCTCGCCCTCCTGCGTCTTCACCACAACCCGATCGCCACGCCGGATCGGCGCGCCGGGGTCGACGATCAGGATGTCGCCGTCGCGGTAGAGCGGCAGCATGCTGTCTCCCTGGACCCCGAGCGCATAGGTGCCGCTGCGCTTTTCCGCATCCGTCGGAAAGTCGATGACGTCCCAGCCCTGACCGGCGGGAAAGCCGCCATCGTCGAAGTAGCCGCCGGCACCCGCCTGGGCAAAGCCGATCAGCGGGATCGTGGCAGCGGCCACCGGCTCGGAAGGCGCTGGGACCCCCTCCGGCTGCAGTAGGCTGGTGAACTGGTCCATGGTGGCGCCCGTCGCCCCCAGCACCTTGGCGATCGATTCTGTCGAGGGCCAGCGCTCGCGCCCGTCGGCGGAGCGACGTTTGGATTTGTTGAAGGAGGTCGGGTCGAGGCCGGCACGGCGCGCGAGGCCGGACGGCGAGAGCTGGTGGCGCTCGGCCAGGGTGTCGATAGCGTGCCAGATCGTGCCGTGAGACAACATGACGAGAGATCCAGGCCGGGCAGGCGGCCACTTGCTGCTTTGGTTCCCGGCCACACTACCGAAACGCTGCAGGGCGGTAAAGAATCGGGAGGAAAATAGTCCTCTTTCCGTCATTTGATTTGCGGGACGCGGCCCCTATAGTTCCGGTGATGGGCAGGACAGGCTTTCGGTGGAGGGCGTTTTGTTGATGCGCATGAAAGCGGAACGCCTGCTGATCGTCGCCATGCTTGCCGCGGTCGCCGGGCTTGCGCTCGAAGATCGCCTGCTTGAGATGGGGCGCCTCGCAACGCTTCTCGGTGCCGCCGGTCTGGTGGTTGCGATCGTGCTTGCATCGCTGCGGGTGTCGCATCACGCCGAGGTTCTGGCATCCAAGGTCGGCGATCCCTATGGCACGATGATCCTCACGCTCTCGGCGGTGCTCGTCGAAGTCGTCGTTCTGGCGATCATGATGACCAGCGAGACCTCGCCGACGCTGGTGCGCGACACGATCTATGCGGCCGTCATGCTCGACATCAACGGCATCCTGGGCCTCGCAGCCCTTCTCGGAGGTCTGAAGCACGGCGAACAGCCCTATAATGACGATTCCGCCCGCACCTACAGCGTGATGATCCTGACGGCGATGGGGATTTCTATGATCGTGCCGGAATTCGTGCCGGCGGCGAAATGGCATCTCTACTCGGCCTTCACCATCGGCGCGATGATCACGCTCTACGCCCTGTTCCTGCGCATGCAGGTGGGCGTGCACAGCTACTTCTTCAGCTACAGCTATCCGAAGGCGAAGGGCGAGGGGAGCGCGAGAGAGGGCGGCCCCGACCAGCCGGTGTTGCCGTCGATCGTGATCCTGATCCTCGGCATCGTGCTGATCGGTGTGCTGGCGGAAGTGATGTCGTCGCTGCTGACATCGGGCTTGAAAGGGAGCGGTGCACCGCCGGCTGTCACGGCCATCGTCGTCGCGGCGATTTCCGCCTCTCCGGAGATCATGACCGCCATGCGCGCCGCTCTCGCAAATCGCATGCAGGCGGTCGTCAATATCGCGCTCGGCGCTTCGCTTTCGACCGTCATCCTGACGGTGCCGGTGATGGAGGCGATCGCGCTCTATACCGGCCAGCCGTTCCTGATGGCGATGTCGCCGGTGCAGACGGTGATGGTGACGATCACGCTGATCGTTGCCGCGATCAACCTCAATGACGGCCAGACCAACGCCATCGAGGGCATGACGCATTTCGTGCTGTTTGCCACCTTCGTCATGCTCTCGGCGATCGGGCTCTGAACCGGCCGCCGGGCGAGCGTCAGGCCGTCGCCTTTTCCTGCGCCTTCCTGGCGACCACCTCTTCATAGGCGGCCTGGAGCGTGGCGCGCACCCGCGGCGGGCCATCGAGCGGCATCCCCAGATGGTCGTGCCGCAGCTCGTCCATGAAGCGATCCCAGAGCGCAGGGCCGCCGTTCTCCATGAGTTCGGCGCGAATGCTGAGCTCTTCGCTGACCGGCAGGTAGCGCCGTCCCCAGGCACCGAGCTGGGCCATGATCGGCACGAGTGCAATCGTCATTTCCGTCAGGCTGTAGATCGCCTTCTGCTTGTGCGTGGGGTCGTCGCGCTTCGTCAGCATTCCCTGTTCGACCAGCATCTTCAGCCGATCCGCAAGGATATTCGATGAGATACCCTCCTGCGATCGCAGCAGCTCCCGGAAGTGCCGTTTGCCGCCGAAGATCATGTCGCGAATGATCAGCAGGCTCCATTTGTCGCCGAACACTTCGAGCGAAAGATTGATCGGGCAACCCGAGCGCATGTCGTCCTTCATTGGCACCTCTTTAAAACCGCTTGCATTATCGCATCACTGACGCTAACGTTCAACTGATTTCAAAATTATAGCAGTTCATAATCGAAACCAGTTGTGTATAAGCCATCAATTTCCAACCCAGAGGAGGCAGGACATGATCGACAGATCCGTGGAACATTCGAGCTTCACCATTGAACGCAACTTCAAGGCGACACCGGTTGAGGTGTTCAGGGCGTTCTCGGAGCCAGCCGCAAAGGAGCGCTGGTTCGTCAACGTCGAAGCCGGGGCGCAGATCACCCACGACTTCCGCGTCGGCGGCCGCGAAAGCGGTCGCTTCAGCGTGGACGACGGGACGACCTATTACGACGATACCGTCTATCTCGATATCGTCGAGAACCGCCGGATCATCTTTGCCTATACGATGACGCAGAACGACAGGCGGATTTCTGCCTCCGTCGCCACGGTCGATATCCAGCCTGCGGGCACCGGAACGCGCCTCGTCTTTACCGAACAGGTGGCCTTCCTCGACGGGCTCGACAAGCTCGAGTACCGCCGCGGAGGCTGGGAAGAGTTGATGGGGGCGTTGGCCAAGGAACTCGGCGAGGCGGTTGCTGCCTGAGGCACAACGTTTGGCCGCGCATAGCGATCGATTCCCGGAGGACACGTGCTGGTCCTCCGGGATTTTTGCTAGTGCATGGCGGCGATCGCGCTGCCGGCGATGCCGACGGAGAAGAGCGTGAGGCAGACGGCGGCGATCCGGCGCGGCAGGTGCGAAGCCGAAAGACCCTTGGACATCTGCACCAGCAGGGCGCCGGCCCCGATCCAGGTCGACCCGGCGGCGATGACCAGCAGGGAGAAGCCGGCGATCCAGGGCCAGACGGCTGCCAGTCCTGTCTGCGGCAACAGCACCAGGGCGACGATCAGGGCTTTCGGATTGAGCAGCGTCGTGAGGAAGACTTGTCGGATGGAGATGACGACACCTTCGCTGCGCTCGGCATCGGTCGTCCAGAGCGCATAGGCGAGGTAGAGAACCCAGCAGGCGGCAATGAGCCTCAGCGCCAGGCCGAGGTTCGGATGGGCGGCAAGGAACGGTGCGAGCAACGCGACGGCGGGAATGATCACCGCGAGATAGCCGCCGAGCTCGCCGGTCAAAAGCGGCAGCGACCGGCGAAGCCCGGCCGATGCGCCGGAGAGCCAAAGCAGCGTATTCGTCGGACCGGGCGTCGCGAGCAGGACGAGGGCGGCAAGGGCAAAGGCGAGCGGCTGCATGTCGTTGGGACCCGAGTTTCATGGTCGTTATCGCTGCCTTCTAGCAGCGGCGCAAGCGCCGGTTCTTGATCTCCATCAAGCTTGCTGTCCGATCCGTGGTGCAAGCCACCCCAAGAAATCGCCACAGCGCCGCCCCGACATGCCCCTTCCGCGCCCGTCGCGGCCGCGCTATCAGACGGGCTCCGCCGCTTCTCCTCCCGCCGGCGTGATCGAGGCTCCCATGAACAAGACCGTCCTGTCAGGCATCGTCATGACGACGTTTTCCTATTTCCTGTTTTCGCTGCAGGATGCGTCGGTCAAATGGCTGGTCGTCGGCTACTCGGTCTGGCAGATCCTGTTTACCCGCAGCATCACCATTCTCCTGCTCTGCCTTGTGATCGGTCGCGGCAAGCTGGTGCGCAGCGCCATCTCGTCGCCGGTGATCAAACCGCTCTTCGTGCGCAATCTTTTGCTGCTCGCTGCGTGGCTTTCCTATTTCAACGCGGCGCGCGACCTCGGCCTGGCGGAGATGACCACCCTTTACTACGCCGCGCCGATCATCGTGACGCTGCTTGCTGTACCGATCCTGAAGGAGGACGTTCCGCCGATCCGCTGGTTCGCCGTGTTCATCGGTTTCGTCGGCGTGCTCATCGCCTGCGATCCGCTCGGCACCGGCATGAAACTGTCGCTGCCGGTGTTCCTGGCGCTTATCGCCGCCGTCTTCTGGGCGATCGGCACGGTGATGCTGCGCAAGACGGCACTTCAGGAAACGACCCTGGTGCAGATGACGATCTCCAACGTCTTTTTCATCGCCATGACCGGGCTTGCCGTCGGCTTTTTCTGGACACCGCCGGCGCTCTTCGACGTCGCGCTGATGGCCGGAACCGGCGTCATCGCCGGCATCGCCCAGTACGCGCTGTTCGAGGGCATGCGCCGGGCACCGATCTCGGTGATCGCGCCGTTCGAATATACCTCGCTCGTCTGGGCCTTCGGGCTCGGCTTCCTGATCTGGGGCGACGTTCCGGCCACCAACGTCTTTGCCGGCGCCGGGCTGATCTTTGCGGCTGGCCTGCTGATCATCGTCGGCGAACGACTGGCGCATCGGCGCGCCGGTGCCGCCGCTTAGAGATACGGGACGGACGGAAATCGTCGTCATGCTTGGATGACGAGCGCCTCGGGAACACGGCCGGTCAGCCGGAAGAACATGTGTGAGGTCACGAGCACGTTTGGGTCGGCAAGATGCTGGTCGAGTGCTTCCAGATCGGCATCGAGCTCGGCCTGGCCGATGAAGCCTTCGGCGACAAGCCCGCCGCGGACATTGTCGATGAAATCCCGAAGGATCGGCCGGCGGTCGTGACCCGGCGGATAGACATGCTCGACCGCGTCGACGGATATCGCCTCGATACCGGCGTTCCGGAACAGACGATGCAGCCGGCGACCGATATTGAGGTCGATGCCTCTGGCGGCGGAATAGGCGACATAGGCGGCAAGCAGCCGGTCCCAGGCGGCAAGCGGCGGATCGCAGATATGTCCGAGGAAATCGGCCTCGAAGCTCGCGATCCAGCCACCCGGCCGTACCAATGACACCATTTCGAGCACGATCAGCTCTGGCCGCGGCACGTTGACGAGCACCAGCCGCATATGAGCGCCGTCGAAGGAACGGCGCGGCAGGCCTGTCGCATAGGCATCGCCCTCGCGCACATCCACCTGGGGGAGCGCATGGCCGGCAACGAAACGGCGGGCGAGTTCGACAAAATTCGGATCGCGTTCGATGCCGAGCACCGATCCGTTTGGCCCGACGCGTTTGCCAAGTAGGTGCAGAACCCCACCGGGGCCGCAGCCAAGATCGACGACGCGTTCGCCCGGCCGGATTCCGACCCGTTCGAGCTGCTGGTCGGAATCAGGGGCGAGATTGGCAATCTGTCGTTTCAGGCGTTCTTCTTCGGGCCCGGCGCGCCCAAGAAGATAGAGATCAGGCTCGCTCATGGCGTGTCCCCCTCTGACCTCGCGGAGGATGCGCCTGCGCGCGAAGAGCGTCAATCAGAAGATGCTGATAAGCTTAACGCGCGTCAGACGTCATGAAGCGCCGCTCGGCGGTTTCTTCATAGATCACAAGACCTTCGCGGCGGTAGAACGCCACCGCCGGATTGGTCGTCAGCACGCTGAGCTGCACGGGCAGGCCGATCGCCCTTGCTTCACCGAGCACTTGGCGAAGCGCGATCGCACCGTAGCCGCACTTCTGGTGACCGGGCGCGACGTAAAGCTTGTTCACCCAGAAATGGTCCTCGCGCCGCGTGACAGATACGCAGCCGACATCCTCGTGCCCCACGGCGATGATGCGATGCTCGCCGAGGATGAGTGCATCCGCCAGCCGAGGCCGCCAGCTGCCCCAAAGCGCGATCGCATAGTTGCGCATGCAGGCTTCTTCCAGCCAGTGCAGATAGGGTTCGTCGCCGGGGACGGCGGGGCGGAGGGCGGCTTTGGTCATGGCTTCGTCATGGAGTGTGGTTCAATCCGCGCAGGCCTAGCACCACAACCGTAACAGAGTGATGGCGGCCGGGTGGGCGCTAAGCCGGCAAGGGCCTCGAGCAGGCCGTGCTCAAACGAAAACAGGCCCTCGAGGGGGCCTGCTTCCAATGCTATTGAGCGAACCTTACGCCGCCTGCTTCTTCTCGCCGTAGGGGTCGAAGCGGCCGTAGAAGGTCTCGCCGCGTTCGGCCATTTCCTTGAGGAGTGCCGTCGGCTTGAAGTGGTTGCCATAATCCTTGGCGAGCGTCTCGCACATCTCGACGAAGGCCTTCACGCCCATGCCGTCGATGTAGGAGAGCGTGCCGCCGGTGTAGGGAGCAAAGCCGAAACCGAGGATCGAGCCGACGTCTGCTTCGCGCGGATCGGTGACGATGCCTTCTTCCATGGTGCGGGCCGCTTCGAGCGCGATCGTCGCGAGAAGCCGCTGCTTCAGCACCTCGACATCGATCTTGTCTGCGTTCTTCTGCGGATAGAGGGTTTTCAGCTCCGGCCACAGATACTTCTTGGCGGGCTTGGCCGGATACTCGTAGAAGCCCTTGCCGTTCTTGCGACCGCGACGGTCGAGATCGTCGACCATCTTGTTGATCAGCGCCAGGTGCTTGGGATCGACAGCCTTTTCGCCGAGGTCGGCGACGGTGGCCTTGAGGATCTTCTGGCTGAGGTCGATCGCCACTTCGTCGTTGAGCGACAGCGGGCCGACCGGCATGCCGGCCATCTTGGCGGCATTTTCGATCATCGCCGGCGGCACGCCTTCGATCAGCATGTCATAGGCTTCGTGGATGTAGCGGAAGACGCAACGGTTGACGTAGAAGCCGCGGGTGTCGTTGACGACGATCGGCGTCTTCTTGATCGCCGCGACATAGTCGAGTGCCACGGCGAGCGCCCTGTCGCCGCTCTCCTTACCGAGGATCACTTCCGTCAGCATCATCTTCTCGACTGGTGAGAAGAAGTGGACGCCGATGAACTGGCCCGGGCGCTTGGAGTTCTTGGCAAGACCGGTGATCGGCAGCGTCGAGGTGTTGGAGGCAAAGATCGCGTCTTCGGCAATCACCGCTTCCACCTTCTCGATCACGTCCTTCTTGACCTGGCGATCCTCGAACACCGCTTCGACGACGAGGCCGGCGGTCTTCAGGTCATTGTAGTCGGCCGAAGGGGTGATACGGGCAAGCAGCGCCTCGCCCTCTTCCTTGGTCAGGCGGCCCTTGCCGATCGAATCCTTGACCAGGCCTTCCGAATGCGCCTTGCCCTTTTCGGCCGCTTCCATGTCGCGGTCGATCAGCGTCACCGCAATGCCGGCAGCAGCCGTCACATAGGCGATCGAGGCGCCCATGAAGCCGGCGCCGACGACGCCGACATGCTTGAATTCGGACTTCGGCACGCCGGCCGGACGACGGGCGCCCTTGCCGAGTTCCTGCATCGAGACGAACAGCGAGCGGATCATCGAGAAGGCTTCGGTCGTCTGAAGGATCTCGGTGAAGTAGCGCTGCTCGATCTTGAGCGCCGTGTCGAACGGTACCTGCAGGCCTTCATAGACGCACTTCAGGATCGCGACGGCGCCCGGATAGTTGCCGTAGGTCTCGCGGCGCAGGATGCCGGAAGCGGCCGGCCAGAGCTGGGCCGAAGCCGGCGTCCAGATGCCGCCGCCCGGAACCTTGTAGCCCTTTTCGTCCCACGGCTGGACCGGCTTCAGGCCGTTCTTGATCATCGCCTTGGCCGCGTCGACCAGCTTGTCGGCATCGACGACTTCATGCACCAGGCCAAGCGCCTTGGCGCGGGCTGCCGTCAGCGACGAGCCTGTCGTCATCATCTGCAGCGCGTCCTGCGCATTGGTCAGGCGCGGCACGCGCTGGGTGCCGCCGGCGCCCGGGAAAATGCCGACCTTGACTTCCGGCAGCGCGATCTTGACCGACTTGGAATTCGACGCGACACGGCCGTGGCAGGCGAGCGAAAGCTCGAAGGCGCCGCCCATGCAGGTGCCGTTGATCGCCGATACCCATGGCTTGCCCGAGGTTTCGAGCTTGCGGAAGAGCCCGGTCATGCGGCCAACGAGGTCGAAGAGCTTCTGGGCGGCGTTATCCGGATCCTTCTTCTTTTCTTCCTGCTGGAAGGTGAACATCGACTTGATCATCGAAAGGTCGGCGCCGCCGGAGAAGCTCGACTTGCCGGACGTAAAGACGACGCCCTTGACCGCTGCGTCGGCCGTGGTCTGGTCGACGATGGCGTTGAGCTCTTCCATCACCTCCTGAGTGAAGACGTTCATCGACTTCTCAGGCATGTCCCAGGTGACGAGCGCGATGCCGTCAGCGTCGGTCTCGATCTTGAAATTGGTATACTTCGTCATGGTTCTCCCCCTCAGTAGAGAATGGGTTCGATCTGCAGCGAGACGTTCGATCCGCCGCTGTAACGTTGCTTGCTGGTGTTGGTGGCGATCAGCCGGCCGTCGCGCTCGACGCGGATGGTGAAGCCCGCGTCGACAGCCTTGTCGAGTTCGGGCTTCGGCACCTGCAGCACGAAGGGCACGCGGGTGGCCTTGCCGTCGCTGACGACCGAAGTCTCGGCGATCAGCTTGGCGGCGACGTCCATCACGCCCTGCTCTTCGAGCCGGATCGTGACGGTGCCGGCCGGAACCGGGCCGCTCGCGACATTGGAGATCGCACCGGTGAGCGTGAAGCTGTCGCCGCCTTCCTCCTCGTCGGAGACGCAGCCCGCGGCTGCAAGCAGCCCCAGGCCCATCACTCCGAGAAGGGTGCGGCGCATCACGTCCATCGTCAGACCCTTTCGATGATCGTGGCCGTGCCCATGCCGGCGCCGATGCAGAGCGTGACGAGCGCGGTGTTGAGATCGCGGCGCTCCAGTTCGTCGAGCACGGTGCCGAGGATCATCGCGCCGGTTGCGCCGAGCGGATGGCCCATGGCGATCGCGCCGCCGTTGACGTTGATCTTGTCGTGCGGGATGTCGAAGGCCTGCATGTAGCGCAGCACGACGGCCGCGAAGGCTTCGTTGAGCTCGAAGAGGTCGATGTCCGACAGCTTCATGTCGGCGCGCTTCAGAAGCTTCTCGGTGACGTCGACCGGGCCGGTCAGCATCAGTGCCGGGTCGGAGCCGATGTTGGCGAAGGCGCGGATGCGGGCGCGGGGCTTCAGGCCCATGCTTTCGCCGCCGGCCTTGGAGCCGAGCAACACGGCAGCAGCGCCATCGACGATGCCCGAGGAGTTGCCGGCGTGGTGCACGTAGTTGATCTTCTCAATTTCAGGATGCGCCTGGATGCCGACGGCTTCGAAGCCGCCCATTTCGCCCGGCATCTGGAAGGACGGGTTGAGCGAAGCGAGCGCCTGCATGTCGGTGCCCGGACGCATGTGCTCGTCGCGGTCGAGGATGGTCAGGCCGTTCTGGTCCTTGAAGGGCACGACGGACTTCTTGAAGTAGCCCTGTTCCCAGGCGTGCGCCGCACGCTTCTGGCTTTCGACCGCATAGGCGTCGACGTCGTCGCGGCTAAAACCGTACTTGGTGGCGATCAGGTCGGCCGAAACGCCCTGCGGCATGAAGAAGGCCGGCAAGTTGACCGAGGGGTCCATGAACCAGGCGCCGCCCGACATGCCGAGGCCGACGCGCGACATCGATTCAACGCCGCCGGCAATCACGATGTCGTCGGCGCCTTGGGCGATCTTGGCTGCGCCAAAGTTGACGGCGTCGAGGCCGGAGGCGCAGAAGCGTGAAATCTGCATGCCAGGCGCACGGGTCGAATAACCGGCTTCGAAGGCGGCAGCCTTCGGGATCACCGCGCCTGCGTCCATCACAGGATCGACGCAACCCATGATGATGTCGTCCACGGTCGAGGTGTCGAGGTCGTTGCGGTCACGCACCGCTTCCAGCATCTTGGCTGCCAGGCGAACGGACGGCACTTCGTGCAGCGATCCGTCCTTCTTGCCACGGCCGCGCGGTGTGCGCACGTGGTCGTAAACGAAGACTTTCGTCATGTCTCATCTCCCTTTCGGCAGCACCGTCAGGTGCTGCCCGTCAAAACATTTTAGATCGAACCCGCGGCGGGATTAGAAAGCGGCCGCATCAAGCGCCATTAGCGTGTCGGCGCCGGTTTCGATGCGGGCCTTGCGCAGGGCCGTTTCCGGCAGGATCCTTTCCATGAAGAAGGTCGCGGTGATCAGCTTGTTCTTCAGATAGTCTGCGCGCGCCGTTTCGCCAGAGGCAAGCTTTTCCTCGGCGGTCTTGGCGATCTTCGCCCACATGTAACCAAGGACGACGAGACCGAAGAGGTGCATGTAGTCGGTCGAGCCGGCGCCGGCATTGTCGGGCTTGGCCATCGCGTTCTGCATGAACCACATGGTGGCCGCCTGCAGGTCGTTGAGGCCCTTCTTCAGCGCCTTGGTATAGGCGGCGAGCTTTTCGTTGCTGCGGTTTTCCTCGCAGAAATCGCCGATCTCCTTGAACAGCGCCATGACGGCGCGGCCGCCGTTGAGGCCTAGCTTGCGGCCGACGAGGTCGAGCGCCTGGATGCCGTTTGCGCCTTCATAGATCATCGCTATGCGGGCATCGCGGACATACTGGCTCATGCCGTGTTCTTCGATGTAGCCATGACCGCCGAACATCTGCTGCGCCATGACGGCATGGTCGAAGCCCTTGTCGGTAAGTACGCCCTTCAGGATCGGCGTCATCAGGCCGAGGAGGTCGTCGGCCGTCTGGCGGTCGGCATCATTGTCGGAGCGGTGGGCGATGTCGGACTTGAGCGCGGTCCAGAGCGTGAAGGCGCGGCCGGCTTCGTTGAAGGCCTTGATCGTCATCAGGGTGCGGCGCACGTCCGGATGCACGATGATCGGGTCGGCCTTCTTGTCCGGCGCCTTCGGGCCGGAGAGCGAACGGCCCTGGATGCGGTCGCGCGCATAGTTGGCGGCATTCTGGTAGGCGATTTCAGCAATCGAGAGACCCTGCAGGCCGACGCCGAGGCGCGCCTCGTTCATCATCACGAACATGGCGTTGAGGCCCTTGTTCTCCGTGCCGATGAGATAGCCCTCGGCCTCGTCATAGTTCATGACGCAGGTCGAGTTGCCGTGGATGCCCATCTTGTGTTCGATCGCGCCGCAAGAAACACCGTTGCGTTCGCCCGGCTCGCCGGCGGCATCAAGCTTGAACTTCGGTACGATGAACAGTGAAATGCCCTTCACACCCTCGGGCGCGCCCTCAATGCGGGCGAGCACCAGATGGATGATGTTGTCCGACATGTCGTGTTCGCCGGCAGAGATGAAGATCTTCTGGCCGGAGATCTTGTAGGCGCCGTTGCCGGTGGGCACTGCCTTCGTGCGCAGGAGGCCGAGGTCCGTCCCGCAATGCGGCTCGGTGAGATTCATCGTTCCGGTCCAGGTGCCGGCAACCATCTTCGGCAGGTAGGCCTGCCTCTGCTCGTCCGTGCCATGCACGAGGATCGCGGCGATCGCGCCCTGGGTGAGGCCCGGATACATGGTCAGTGCCATGTTGGCCGACGACATGTATTCGCCGACGGCGGTGTGCAGCGTATAGGGCAGGCCCTGGCCACCGAATTCTTCGGGCACGGCAAGGCCAAGCCAGCCGCCTTCGCGGTAGAGGTCGAAGGCTTCCTTGAAGCCCTTCGGCACGCTGACCGAACCGTCGTCGCGACGCTTGCAGCCTTCCTGGTCGCCGGAAAGGTTGACCGGAAACAGGGCTTCTTCGGCAAGCTTGGCAGCTTCGCCGACGATCGCTTCGATCATGTCGGGCGTCGCATCGGCAAATCCGGGCAGGTTGTTGTAGCGCTCGATGCCGAGCACGTCGTTCAGGATGAAGAGGGTATCGTCGACCGGAGCCTTGTAGATGGGCATTCTTTCCTCGCCTTTGGTGCTTCGGGCTGCCGTCTCTCGTCGTCGACGCCCGGTTGCAGGATGCGCCGCCATCCTCATTGATTCCAGGGCATCGTCTCCCTCCCGTGCTTCCACGGGACAGCGGGATGCTCCAGGGCGGTCTCGCATCGTTGGCCGGATGCTACAAAATTTTGACGTTTGCGTAAACGTCAAAAATTGCGTGTCGTGCAGTTTGGTGGTGTGTGGGGGAGGTCGGCGGCACCGCGGCGCCTCAACTTCGCACGATCCTGCCAAATCGTTAAAAAATCATCCGCAGGTTAACCGCTTGTTTACCACGTTTCGTGAAAGGTGCGTGTTGAGATGGTCAAAGCTGCAACCTGTCCTGGCGTCGCATCGTTGTAGTTTTGCCCGCGTCGGAAGCGCCACAGGGGTGAAGAAAGCAGTTTTCTTCCGTGACGACTTTCGAGATGGCCGACGACAGGGGCGAAGAACAACATGAGCGGATTGCGATCAAATCCTCAGCGCGCAGGCAGCCAGTCCTATAGCGAGCGGCCGTCGCTCGACGCCTTGAACCGCACCATCGAAGGACTGGAGGCGCGGATCGAAGGCCTGATGAGCGGCACGGCCCGCGACCCGGCGCCAAGGCCGCCCGAGCGCCAGCCCGCCCGCGAACCCGTGCGGGAAACGGCCTCGCCCCGCGATGCCGTCGCCGAAATCATGCAGCGCCAGCGCAGCCTCAGCACCTCGCGCGAGCGCCCGACGCTTCGCGACCGGATGCCGCAGCGCGAGCCGGAACGTTATGCCCCCGAACGACCTGTTTCCGAGCGCCCGATCTCCGATCGTTACGTCGAAGAGCCGCGCCAGCAACCGCTTCACAACCAACCTCCGCGGCCCGCCTCCGCGGTCAACGATATCGCCGAAGCGCTTGTCGGTTTGCGCCAGGACCTGAAGCGCGACATCACTGACGGCCTGACGCGCGAGATGAATTCGCTGCGCACCGAAATTCGCGGCATCAAGGCGCAGGCGCAGGATCACAGCTTTGCCGAAGACGTGCGCGGCGACATGCAGCGCCTTGCCGAAAGCATCCAGCATCTCGGCCGCCAGGCATCGCCCGCCCAGGCCGATGCGCTGCGCGGCGATTTTGACGACCTGCGCGCGATGATCGACGGTCTCGCGCGCGAAGACAGCATGCGCCGGATGGAAAACCGCTGGAGCGGTGTCGAAGACCGGTTGATCGCCTTTGATCAGAACCGCGACGACGAACTGGTCGCGCTCGCCTATCGCCTGGACGAAATCAAGTCGCAGATCGGCTCGCTCCAGGGAAGCTCCGCCGTCGACGCGCTGGAAGACAAGCTGATCGCCGTCGCCCAGGCGATCGAAATGCTCGGTCGCCAGATCCAGCCGGACGATCGCCGCCTCGTCTCGCAGTTTGCCGATCTCGACAGCCGTCTCGACGAAATCAGCCGCGCCATCGCGGCCAACACTCGCACGACGTCCGGGCTGGATTCCGGCTTTGTCAATCGCCTGGAAAGCCGGCTTGGCGATCTCTCCCGCCAGATCGACAGCCTGTCGCGCCCGAACGACGGCGGGCTCGGTGCGCGCCTCGAAGCCTTGACCGTCCGGGTCGAGGATCTCGCCGGTGAAAAGGCGGCTGCCCGCTTGGAAGAGCGGCTGGACCAGCTGTCGCTGATGATGGAGCGCAGCAGCAGGACCGCGCAGTCAGACCTCAACGATTACCTGTCGGACATTTCCCGCAAGATCGAAGCTCTCGACCAGGGCAGCGTCAACGATGCGCTCGCCGAGCGGCTGGACTATCTCGCCCGCCGGATTGACGAGCTTGACACCCATGGCGCCCAGCCCGCGTCCGATCCGCGCTTCGACCGGCTGGAAGATCGCCTGGTCGGTATCGCGCAGCGTCTGGAAGAGACCTACGCCGCGCCGTTCGACGACCGCGCAGCACTTCAGAATCTTGAAGCCCAGATTGCCAACCTGTCGACGCTGGTCAGCCAGCCGCGGGCGGACGTCGCCCAAAGCGCCATGCCCGTCGACTACGAAAGCCGCATGACCGCGCTCGAGGACTATTTCTCGACCAGCGACGAGTACATCGTGGAAGCCGCGCGCCAGGCCGCCGAAGCTGTGATGGAAGCCTATTCCAAGAACGGTCCTTCGCAGGCCTCCGCCGGTGGCGATCTGGCAGCGATCTCGGCACTCGCCGAAGACTTGAGGACGCTTGAGGACTTGAGCCGCTCCAGCGAAGAGCGGACTGCGCGCACCTTCGAGGCGCTGCACGAAACGCTCGTCCACATTGCCGACAAGCTGGAGCGCATCGAAAACCGCGAGCCGGCAATGGCGGCGCAGCCTGCCATGGCGGTGGTGCGCGAAGCGGCTCAGATGCCGCGCGCCGCACAGCCGGAGTTCCACGACCCCTTCGGTGGCGGCGATCTTGATGATCGCTACGACGACCTGCAGCGCAATGTCCGTGCCCTCCAGGCAGAGGACCAGGCCGTCGCGGTTCAACCCGCCGAACCGGCAACAGCCCTTGCCGACGATGCGCAGATTTCGACCGTCGAGCTCGAAGAAGAGCGCGAGCCGGCTGCCGCCGCCCGCACCGGCCTGCTCGCCGGCCTCACCCGGCGCTTTTCCGGCAAGCGCTCGGAACCGGCGCCGGAACAGGCACGCAAGCTCGTAGAGCCGACCCCGTCGATCGATCCCTCCGAAATGCTCGCGCCGGAAGAAGCGAACCAGCTGCTCGAGCCGGGCTCCGGCGTTCCCGACGTGAAGAAGATCCTGGAACGCGTGCGCGCCGGGCAGATGAACAAAGCAGGCATCCAACCGGCCGATGGCGACAAATCGGACTTCATCGCCGCCGCCCGCCGCGCCGCCCAGCTTGCCGTCGAAGAGACCGACACCCTCAACAAGACCGGCGAAAAGGCCGCGACGTCCGGCATCGGCGGCGCCTTCGCCCGCCATCGCCGGCCGATCCTCATGGCCGTCGGCGCCGTCCTTTTGGCGATCATGTCTTACCCGCTGGTCAGCTCGATGCTGAACAAGGACGAGATGCCGGTCGAACCGGTCGCGGTCATCGAGCAGACGGTCACTCCGCAGGCAGCCGAGTTCAAGGCCGCCGACGACCATCTGGTGCAGGGCACGACCGTCGCGGCGCAGGAAGCACCGGTTACCGAGTCTGAGACGGCCGTTGCGACACCGCTCGATTCCGTCGAAACGCCCGTGAAGCTTCCCGAGGCCTCGATCGCGGTGACGGCAACGACCGTGCCGACGACCACCTTTGCAACGCCCGAAGACAAGGCGCCGATGCTTGCGCCCGTCGCCGAGACGCCGACGCCGGTCACCGAGTTCCAGCCGGCTCCGGCCGCAGCGTCGCCGGTGGCGAACGCTTCGCTCGCCAGCGCGCCGGCCGATGGCGCCGCGATGACCCCGGCGACGACAGCTGCTGCCGCTGTGCCCACCGACGTCGTGTTGCCGGAAGGTTTCGGTCCGGTCGCGCTGGTGACCGCGGCCAAGGGCGGCGACCCGCTCGCCTTCTACGAAATCGCCGTGCGCTTCACCGAGGGCCGTGGTGTTCAGGAAAACATGGCTGAAGCCGCCAAATGGTATCAGCGCGCCGCCGATGCCGGTGTCGTGCCGGCACAGTACCGCCTCGCGACCCTCTACGAGAAGGGCACCGGCGTGACGCGCGACGCGGCGAAGGCGAAGGCGCTCTATATCGCTTCCGCTGGCCAGGGCAACGCCAGCGCCATGCACAACCTCGCGGTGATGCTGGCAAGCGGCCGCGATGGCGCGCCTGACTTCAACGAGGCAACGAAGTGGTTTGCGAAGGCGGCCGAGCTCGGCATCCGCGACAGCCAGTTCAACCTTGCGGTTCTCTACGCCCGTGGCAACGGCGTGCCGCAGGACCTGACGGAATCCTACAAGTGGTTCTCGGCGGCTGCCCGCGAAGGCGATCTCGATGCCGGCGCCAAGCGCGACGAAGTTGCCAAGGCGATGAAGCCGGAGCAGCTCGAAAGCGCCAAGGCCAAGGCGGAAGCCTGGAAGGCTGAGCCGGTCGACGCCAAGGCAAACAGCGTCGACGTTCCGGATGCCTGGGTTGGCCCGGCCAACAAGACCGCCAGCGTCGACATGAGCAAGGCGGTCCGCAACATCCAGGCGATCCTCAACAACAACGGCTTTGACGCTGGCAAGCCGGATGGCCAGATGGGCAAGAAGACCGTCGCCGCCATCAAGGCCTTCCAGAAGTCGGTCGGCCAGGAGCCGACGGGCGAAATCACCGAGCAGCTGGTCAAGGAATTGCTGAAGCGCAATTCCTGACCCTTGGGCCTTGCGCCGTAATAAAGCCGCAGAGCCGGGCGACACGGGTTGCGGGTGGCGCAGCCATCCGCCATGTGGCTGAAAAGGTTGAAATCTCGGGCTGCTGCATAATTCCTTAATCGGAATCGGGCTAAGGAAGAACCGATGCAGCAATCAAGGTCCGATTCGTGGCCTTGGCACGTCCTGGCGGAAGCGCAACGCTGCAGGAGTGCATGACGGAGGCCGCCTCGCCCTCGGGAGAGGTGCCGGCCCTTCGAATATTCCCTCAATCGTGGTGATTTGATTGCCACACTGACTGGTTCGCCCGCATCGCGGGCCGTTGGCATATCGAGGTCCCGGCGTGTCGATTTATCTGCCCATCGCAGAGTTGTCGGTGAACATACTCATCATTCTCGGTATGGGCGCCGCAGTCGGCTTTCTGTCCGGCATGTTCGGCGTCGGTGGCGGGTTCCTGATCACCCCGCTCCTGATCTTCTACAATATTCCTCCCGTCGTAGCGGTAGCGACCGGTGCCAACCAGGTGGTGGCCTCGTCGATTTCGGGGGCGATCACGCATTTCCGGCGTGGCACGATCGACATCAAGCTCGGCACGGTGCTCTTATGCGGTGGTCTTGCCGGCGCGACCGTCGGCGTCTGGCTGTTCTCGCTGCTGCGTCGCCTCGGCCAGCTCGACCTGGTGATCTCGCTGCTTTACGTCGTGCTGCTCGGCACCGTTGGCGGCCTGATGCTTTGGGAGAGCGTCGTCGCCATGCGCAAGGCGGCCAAGAACCAGCAGACGACCTTGCGTCGCCCTGGCCAGCACAACTGGGTGCATGGCCTGCCCTTGAAGATGCGCTTCAAGAAATCGAAGATCTACCTGAGCGTCATCCCGGTTGTCGCCCTCGGCTTCTGCATCGGCATCCTGACCTCGGTCATGGGTGTCGGCGGCGGCTTCATCATGGTGCCGGCGATGATCTATCTCCTGCGCATCCCGACCAACGTCGTCGTCGGCACGTCGCTGTTCCAGATCATCTTCGTTTCGGCCTACACGGTCATCGTCCAGGCTTCGACCAACTACACCGTCGATATCGTGCTCGCCTTCGTACTGATGATCGCCGGTGTCATCGGTGCCCAATACGGCGTACGCGTCGGCCAGAAGCTGCGCGGCGAACAGCTGCGCGCATTGCTGGCCTTGCTTGTTCTTGCCGTCGGCATCCGTCTGGCAATCGAGCTCATCATTCCGCCGAAGGACGTCTATTCGGTCGTATCCGCGGGGTTCGGTTTCTGATGATCCGCCTCGCCCGCACAGCTCTCGCTCTCCTTGTTCTGGCTTTCGCCGCCCCGGCGCAGGCAGCCATCCAGGACGAGAATGCCGACTTCACCGAGAAGCTGGAGATCGGCATCTCCACCGACGAGATCGCCATCACTTCCGATTTCCGCGGCGCCGACCTGACGATCTTCGGCGCCGTCGACGGCTTCGATCAGGGCCTGCTGGCCCAGGGGCGCTACAACATCGTCGTCAGCCTCGAAGGGCCCAAGGACAACGCGACGGTGCGTAAGAAGGAGCGCGTCTTCGGCATCTGGGTGAACACCAGCTCCATGACCTTCGAGCTGGTGCCTGAATCCTATTCGCTGTCGTCGACGCGCGATATCGAGACGATCGCGCCGCCCGGCGAGATGGGCAACATGGGCATCGGCGTCGACCACATGCGGCTGGTGCCGCTCGGCTTCGTGGGTGACGGCAGCAATCTCGGCGAATTCCGCAACGCCTTCCGCCGCATCCGCGAGACCAGCGGCGTCTACGAGCGCGATCCCGGCGGCGTGCAGTTCATCAGCTCCAGCCTCTTCAAGGCCTCGGTGCGCTTGCCGGCCAACGTGCCGAACGGCGTGCATGTGGTTCGCGCCTATCTCTTCCGTGACGGCGTCTTCGTCGCCGCCAAGGCGCTGCCGCTGCGTGTCGTCAAGACCGGCCTGGAACAGTTCATCACCCAGGCGGCACACCAGCAGCCGCTGCTCTATGGCCTCATGGCCGTGCTGCTCGCCGTCATCACCGGCTGGGGCGCCAGCGTGATCTTCCGCAAGGAATAGTGACGGGCGATCTTCGCCGACGTTTCCTTTTGCGCGCCGGAGCGCTATGGAAAGGCATGCCGAATGCGTTTCATCAGCGCATGCCATGGCAAATAAAAAACAGAGGAAGCTCGATGAAACCGATTTTTGTCCAGTTGCAGTGCGCTCCCGGCAAGACCTACGAGGTTGCCGACGAGATCTACCGCAAGGAGATCGTTTCGGAGATGTATTCGACGAGCGGCGATTACGACCTGATCATCAAGGTCTATATCGAAGAAGGCCAGGACATCGGCAAGTTCATCAACGACAACATTGCCACGGTGCCGGGCATCTCGCGCTCGCTGACGACGCTGACCTTCAACGCCTTCTGATTACCGGCGGATCCCCGGCGCGGGAGAGCCGCGCCGTTTTCCCCGCCCTCTTCAGGCGATGAGATTGGCAAAGCGAACCGAATAGATCCGGTCGCGCCCGAGCATATGGGCGACAAGCTTGCTGCGGTCGAAGAGGCCGGTCATCGCCCGGTGCCTGAGATCGAGCCCGCCAGTGGTGACCCCGAAAGCCGGCATCAGCATGCGCGTGCCATCGGTCGCAAAGCAAGCGCGGCGCACCGCTCTTTCCCGTCTTACCACCGTTGCAGCCGGATGCAGGTGCCCGGCGATCTCGCCGACGGCATCGCCGCGCTTCGGCTCGTGCCGGAAGGTCAGGCCCGCATGGCCGAGTTCGTCCATCGAGGCGCCCGGCAGGCCGAAAGCGCCGTCCGGGTCGTGGTTGCCGTTGATCCAGACCCATTCGCGCCCATGCGCCATGGCGGCAATCATGTGCCGGAAATCATCGGGCATTGCCGCCGAACCGACGCGGTCATGGAAGTTGTCGCCGAGGCTGATGACGAACTTCGGGTCGTGCCGCGCGATCGCCGCTTCAAGCACGCGCAGCGTCGCCAGCGTATCGTAAGGCGGCAAAAGCATGCCGCGGCGGGCAAAGGCGGAGCCTTTCTCCAGATGCAGGTCGGAGACGACCAGCGTGCCCGTCTCCGGCAGGTAGAGGCTACCGAGCGGATCGCAGATCGCGATGACGCCGTTGACGATTGTCTGGGCATGGAGGAGGGGGGCAGTCGTCTGGGCCGAGAGGGCGTGGGCGAGGCGATGCATGGTCACGGTCTCGCACATTGTGTTGCGAGGATAATACCCCCCTCTGGCCGGCAGGCCAGAGGGGGGTAACCCGCCGACATCGACAGACTGCTCATTCTCGAAACCATTTTCCTATCAATCCACATCCAGACCGCCCATCGCCTCGTGGATCAGGTCGTCGGCGGCTTCCGACAGCAGGAAGTCCTGCGCTTCGCCCTGGACCATTTCCTTGCCGATCTCCAACATGACGGGCACCGCCAGCGGCGAGATCCGGTCGAGCCGTCGATGCGTGATGTGGCCCTTGATTCGCTTCAGCATATCCCCGAGGCGGGCGATGTCCAAAAGCCCCGTCGCCGCATCGTTGCGGGTCGCTTCGAGCAGCAGGTGATCCGGCTCGTGCGCGTGCAATACGTCGTAAATGAGGTCTGCCGAGACCGTCACCTGCCGGCCGGTCTTTTCCTTGCCGGGATGGCGCTGGTCGATGAGGCCGGCGATGACGGCGCAGTTGCGGAAGGTCCGTTTGAGCAGGAAGGATTCGTTGAGCCAGGCTTCGAGGTCGTCGCCGAGCATGTCCTCGTCGAAGAGATCGGCAAGCGCGCCGCGCCTGAGCTCGAAGGTGGCCCCGAGGTCGTCGAGCGCCCAGACCGCCAGCGAGTAATCGGTGGCGACGAAACCGAGCGGTTTCAGCCCGGCGCGATCGAGCCGGCGGGTAAGCAGCATGCCGAGCGTCTGGTGCGCCAACCGCCCTTCGAAGGCATAGATGACCATGTAATGGCGGCTGCCGCGCGGAAAGGTCTCGATCAGAAGCTCGTCCTCGCGCGGCAGCATCGAGACGTCCTTCTGCAAGGACAGCCAGTCGCGCACCTGTTCCGGCAGCGCTGCCCGGCGCGCTGGATCGGCAAGCATCCTGCGGACCTGCTCGGCGAGATAGGTCGACAGCGGAAACTTGCCGCCAGCATAGCTCGGCACCTTGGGATCGAAGGTAAAGGCCTGGCTGACCAGGCACTCGTTTTCGCGGATGCCCTCGAAACGCAGCACCTTGCCGGAGAACATGAAGGTGTCGCCCTGCGAGAGCATTTCGAGAAAATACTCTTCGACCTTGCCGAGCGGCATGCCGCCGCGGCCAAGCGAGCCGCGCGCGTTGCGCTTGACCAAACGCACGTTGAGCATCGGCGATTCGACGATGGTGCCGACGTTCAGCCGGTACTGTTGCGCCACCAGCGGATTGGAGACGCGATAGAGCCCGTCCTTGGTCTTGCGGATGCGGGCATAGCGCTCGTAGGTCTTCAGCGCATAGCCGCCGGTCGCAACGAAATCGATGACGCGCTCGAAGGTCTCCCAGGCGAGCGTCGCATAAGGCGAGGCGGTGGTGATTTCATCGAACAATGCGAGCGGATCGAAAGGCGCGGCGCAAGCCATGCCGAGCACGTGCTGGGCGAGCACGTCGAGAGCGCCTTTGCCGACGGGTGGCGTGTCCTGCGCGCCGATATAGTTGGCGTCGAGTGCGGCCTGGCATTCCATCACCTCGAAGCGGTTGGCCGGCACCAGGATCGCCTTCGACGGTTCGTCCATGCGGTGGTTGGCGCGGCCGATGCGCTGGGCAAGGCGACTCGCGCCCTTCGGTGCGCCCACATGCACGACGAGATCGACATCGCCCCAGTCGATGCCGAGGTCGAGCGTCGAGGTCGCAACGACCGCCCGAAGGCGGTTCTCGGCCATCGCCGCCTCGACTTTGCGGCGCTGGGCGACGTCGAGCGAACCGTGATGCAGCGCGATCGGCAGGTTGTCGTCGTTGATCGTCCAGAGCTCCTGGAAGAGCAGCTCCGCCTGGCTGCGGGTGTTGACGAAGAGCAGGGTGGTGCCGTGCTCCTTGATCGCTTCGTAGACATCGGCGATGGCGTAGCGTGCCGAGTGCCCGGCCCAAGGCACATGCTCCTCGGTCTTCAGAATGGAGATCTGCGGCTTGGCCCCGCCCTGGACCTGGACGAGACCGGCATGGTTGTGCGCGTCCGGCTCTTGCGGCGCCAGCCAACGCTGCAGATCCATCGGGTCAGCGACCGTTGCCGAAAGGCCGATCGTCTGCAGGCCGGGCGCCAGCCGGCGCAGCCGCGCCAGACCGAGGGAGAGAAGATGGCCGCGTTTGGAGGTGACGAGCGAATGCAGCTCGTCAAAGACGACGTAGCGCAGGTCCTTGAAGAAGCGTTGCGCCTCGCCGTTGGCGAGCAGCAGCGCGAGTTGCTCCGGCGTCGTCAGCAGAATGTCGGGCGGATTGAGTTTTTGTCGCTGACGCTTGGCGGTCGGCGTATCGCCCGTACGGTTTTCGACGCGCACAGGCAGTCCCATTTCGCCGACCGGTTTCATCAGGTTGCGCTCGATATCGACGGCGAGCGCCTTCAGAGGCGAGATGTAGAGCGTGTGGATGCCGACGAAGGCTGCGCCCGGCGGGATCTTGCCGCGCCGGGTGAGATCGACCAGCGAAGGCAGGAAGCCGGCGAGCGTCTTGCCAGCGCCGGTCGGCGCGATCAGCAGCGTGCTTTCCCCGGCCTCGGCGCGGGCGAGCAGCTCCAGCTGGTGCGCACGCGGCCGCCAGCCCTTCTCGCCGAACCAGCGCAGAAAGGGAGCGGGCAGGGTCAGGGCATCGCCCTGCGGCTCTCTGGAATCGATCCTGTTCACGGAGAACAAAGGTAGATCAAATCCGCCAAAAGAGAAGCCTGTCCGATGGGTGCAATCACAGGCATTGACTCGCGGTCTAATCATAGACAAAAATTATCCACGATTAAGGAGCCGCCCATGAAACTCGGTGACGGGGTCGAGCAGGCCATTCACAGCGTGACGATGCTGAGCTGTCTTCAGCCCGGCAGCACCCTGTCGGCGGCCGCTCTTGCCGAGTTCCATGGCGTCTCTACGAGCTATCTCTTGAAGCACCTGCAGGCGATGTCCGGTGCCGGACTGCTGGAGGCAGTTCCGGGTCCTAAGGGCGGTTACCGGCTCGCGAAGACGCCGGAGAAGATTACCTTGCTCGATATCGTGCTTGCGGTCGAAGGCCCGGAGCCGGCGTTCCGGTGCAACGAGATCCGGCTGCGCGGTCCCAATCCCTATGCCTGCAAGCCGACCGCGCCCTGCACCATCAATGTTGCGATGCTGAGAGCCGAGCAGGCCTACCGCACCGAACTCAGGCGCGTGACCATCGCCAGCATCCTGGATGACCTCAACGCGAAGGATGACGGCAGCGTATGGGCGCGAACCGAAGCCTTTCTGGCGATCAACGAGCGCAAATCGTCCGCCAGCGCCTGACCCCCATCAACCCGTTAAGCCCAAGGAGAAGTCCATGCAGCCGCGTTTCAACTTCGTTCAAGCCGCTCCCGATGCCTACAAGGCCGCGGCCGCCTTCGACAGCTACATCGTCAAGGAATCCGGCCTGGAGCCGCGGCTGATCCACTTGATCAAGCTGCGCGCCTCGCAGATCAACGGCTGCGCCTATTGCATCGACATGCATGTGAAAGAGGCGCGCCACACCGGTATGAGCGAGCAGTGGATTCACCTGATCTGCGCCTGGCGGGAATCGCCGATCTATGACGCGCGTGAGCGCGCCGTGCTCGCTTGGACGGAATCGCTGACCAACCTTGCCCAGACCGGCGCACCCGACGCGGATTTCGAGCCGCTGCGCGCGCACTTCAGCGAGGCTGAAATCACCAAGATCACCATGGCGATCGGCGTCATCAATGTCTGGAACCGTGTCGCTGTCGGCCTGCGCTCGCAGCATCCGGTCGATCAGCCGGTCAAGGCCGCCTGATATCGCGTGAGGAACCTCCAGCTAGCCCCGAGGTCCGCTTCGGGGCTAGCTGCTCTGCATCCTAGAGCATCCGCGTTCAGATGAACGTACGGCGTTCTAGAGCGCGATGTAACGATCGGCGCGGTGGTTGATGGCCACGAACAGGTTCAAGACGACAGCACCGAGCACCGACCAGGCAACGACGGTGGGCGAAGTCACGCCGAAGGCGAAGACGAGCACGACCATGTCGATCGCAAGCTGCACGAGGCCGGCGCGAATGCCGAAGCGCTCCTGCAGATAGATGCCGAGAATACCGACGCCGCCGAGGCTGGCGCGGTGGCGGTAGAGCGCAAGCAGGCCGTAGCCGAGCAGAAGTCCGCCGAGCAGGGCCGCCCAGGCTGGCTGGATCGTGCCGATCTGGAAGAGGCGCGACTGGATGTCTGTCAGGAACGAGGTTACGCCGATGGCGATGAAGGTTTTGACCGTGAAGGCCGGGCCCAGCCGCTTCAGCGAAAGATAGAAGAACGGCAGGTTGAGCAGGAAGAAGGCGAGGCCGAAATTGATGCCGAAAGCATAGTGCAAAAGGAAGGCGACGCCCGCCGTGCTGCCGGTCAAAAGGCCGGCGCTTGCGAGGAAATAGAGGCCGAGCGCCGCAATCAGGCTGCCGGTAAAGATGCCTTGCAGGTCCTCGACGGCGGAGTGCCGGGTCGGGCTGGTGTTCCAGAGACCGAAAACGCTGCTGATCTGGGCCATGGCAAATCCTCGATTGCGATGGCTTGAGCAATGCTGCAATGCACAACAACAATCAAGAAAAATATGTCAGTTATGCTGACCTATTTTTGCGACTCTGCCTTGCGTTTTATGCAGGCTTGCGCGCCAGGAACAGGATGCCGAAGACTGGCTCTCCCGCATCCATGCGGATGACCGTGTGCTCCATGGCCACAAGCTCCAGTCCATGCGTTGCGCAGAGGCCGCGGACATAGGTCTCGCTGTGAGCGTAGCGCAGCGACGGCCGCAGCAGGAACTCCTCCCCATCGCCGGCGTCCTCCACCGAGAACGCAAAATGGCCCTGAGGGGCGAGCAGGCGCGTGGTGATGTCGAAGACACTGTCGAGATTGCCGAGATACATGAGAACGTCGGCGGCGCTGACGAGATCGGCTCGGGCGGTGGCGAAGTTGCCGAAGATGCCGGAAACCTCCGGCGAAAGAGAGAGATCGGCGCGCGCCAGCCGATCGTAGGTGGATTTCGCCTCGGCCTTGGCGAGCATATTGATGGAGATGTCGAAACCTTCGAGGAACTGTGCCTGATCCCGGATGCGCTCGCCGAAGAGGCCGGTGCCGCAGCCGAGATCCGTCACATGCTCGAAGATGAGGCCTCCCGTGTGGCTTTGCCCGATATGACTTTGAATGAGGGCTGCGAGCTTCTGCGGCACGGTGTAGCCGAGCTTTTCCACCAGGGCCTTGTCGAAGCGATCGGCATAGTCGTCGAAGAGGCGCTCGACATAGAGGCTCGGGGGCTGTTCGGGCATGGCCGCAGCGCCAAGCAGAGCCAGTTTGAGGCCGGCGCCGAAGATATCCTGGGGGCTGAGCGCCAGCGTTTTCCTCAGCGCTTCGATCGCCGCCTCTTTCCGGCCAGATTTTTCTTCATAGTCCGCGAGCCGAAACCAGCCGGCTGCCCAGTTGGGTGCCTGTTCCAGCGCTTGCGCCATGAGTTCGGCCGCACTTGCGGGCTCGCCGCCCTCGGCAAGCATTTTTGCGTAGTCGGCGCGGCGGTCGGCGATCAGGTCGCCGGAGGAGAGCTGGTTGAGCGTCATCAATGTGAGATGTTGGTTGCGATTAGCGCTTCTGACGCCGGATGCCGCAAAATACAAGCGGAATCTGGCGCGATCGGAAGCGCGGGCCGTGCCCGCCGGGGCCGGTGACTTGCGACGTTGCCGATCGCGGCTTATGTGAAGACAAACAGGAGAAGTTCGCTGATGTCGGACGGAATGAACAGATTCTTGGGTGACTCGCCGCTGCGTGTGCTGGTCAAGCTCATCGTGGTGTCGATCCTCGTCGGCTTCGTGATGAGGATGTTCGGTTGGTATCCGACCGATATCTACTTCGCCGTCCGCAACTTCCTGCTCGACCTCTGGTACACCGGCTTTGCAGCGCTTGGTCGGGTCGGCGACTATCTGCTGCTCGGCGCCGTGATCGTTGTGCCGGCCTTCGTCATCCTGCGCGTCCTGAACTTTCGGCGTTGACGATGCAGGACCGCCTTCTTCTGATCGAACGCCGCGGCCTGCTGCGTGCGACCGCCATCCTCTCGCTCAGCGCACTTGCCGGCTGCACGACGTCCAAGGTGCTGATGCCCGAAAGCGGCACCGGCAGCGACCAGACCGCAGCGAGCCTCGGTTATGTCAACAAGCTGCGCAAGGGTAAGGGCCTGACCGAGCTCGTCGCCGACCATGCGGCGTCCGTCGCTGCGATGAACCAGGCGGCGCGCATGGCCAAGGCCGGCAAGATGCAGCACCTGATCGGCTGGAACGACAGTTTCTACGACCGCATGAAGGGCCAGGGCGTGACGCTTCCGGCCGCCGAAAACATCGCCGTGGGCCAGGACGATGCCGAACGCGCCTACGACGCCTGGTACAGGTCGCCCAAGCATCTCGAAAACATGCTCGGCAATTACCGTGGCCTGGGCGTTGCCGTCGCGCAGAACGCAGCCTCCGGCAACCGTCCGTTCTGGGCGATGGTACTTTCGGGCTGATAGCGTCCGCATTCGTATGGAACTGCGCCCCTCATCCCCCTGCCCGGACAATCTCCCCGCAGGCGGGGAGTAGGACGCTTGCCGCGCCCTTCCAATCCACTGTGACTGATATCCGGACTTTCCTTCGATCGATGCCGGGGGTGACGTTGCGTTCGCCACGTCCCTCTCCCCGCTTGCGGGGGAGAGGGCTAGGGTGAAGGGCTCTTGCCGCATTGGGACGTTTTCGCCGAGCTGCACGACGCGCTTGCATCCCCCCATGCTCATTCCCTAAAACGGTCATCTCTCACCTACCACGCCCGGACCGTTCGATGACCGCCTCTTCCGCCTCGCCGAGCGACGCTGCCGGCCCGTTCCATGTCACCCATCGGCTGATCCTGGCGATCGCGTTGCCGATGACGCTCGGCTTTCTGACTACGCCCTTGCTAGGCCTCGTCGATACCGCCGTTGTCGGCCGCATGGGGCAGGCAACCTTGCTGGCGGGCCTTGCCGTCGGCGCCATCCTGTTCGACCTGATCTTCACCAGCTTCAACTTCCTGCGGGCAGCGACCACGGGTCTGGTTGCCCAGGCCTATGGCCGCGGCGACCGGCGCGAGCAGCAGGCGGTGTTTTGGCGATCGCTGATCATTGCGCTCGTTTGCGGCACGGTCAGCCTGCTCGTTTCGCCGGTGCTTTTGTCCGGTGGCCTCTGGCTGATGGGACCGGAGCCGGAGGTGGCTGATGTCACCAGCACCTATTTTCTCTGTCGCATCCTTTCGGCACCGGCGGCGCTTGCCAATTACGCCATCCTTGGCTTCGTGCTCGGCCGCGGCGAAGGCACCATCGGGCTGATGCTGCAGACGCTGATCAACGGCATCAACATCGTGCTGTCGATCCTGCTCGGCCTGGTGTTCGGCTGGGGTGTGATGGGAGTGGCGCTCGCAACCGTTACCGGAGAGGTGATCGGCGCGCTCGTCGGCTTTGCCATCGTCTGTGGACGCTTCGACCGCAAGGATGCGCCAAGCTGGGCCGAGATCTTCGATCGCGAACGGCTGAAGCCGCTCTTCGGCCTCAACCGCGACATCATGATCCGCTCGTTCCTGCTGCTGGCCGCCTTCACGCTGATGACCCGCATCGGCACCGCCTTCGGGCCTGTGACGCTTGCCGCCAATGCGGTGCTAATGACGATCTTCCTCGTTGCCGGCTACTATCTCGACGGCCTTGCCAATGCGGCGGAACAGCTCATCGGCCGCTCGATCGGCGCCCGTTACCGCCCGGCCTTCGACCGTGCGCTGCGGCTGACGGCCGCCTGGTCGCTGGGGCTTGCACTGGTGACGACCGTTGCCTTCCTGCTGTTCGGCGGCAGGCTCATCGATCTTCTGACGACGGCCCCGGATGTTCGCGCGGCGGCTTACGAATATCTGCCCTGGGCGGCAGTGACGGCGATGACCGGCGCGCTCGCCTTCCTGATGGACGGCGTCTTCATCGGCGCCACCTGGTCGCGCGAGATGCGCAACATGATGCTGGCGGCCTTTGTCGGTTATGCCGCAGCGCTCGCTGTGCTGGTCCCCGCCTTCGGCAATCATGGCCTGTGGGCGGGGCTCAACCTGTTCCTGTTGATGCGCGGGCTGTTCCTCTTGTCGCGGATCCCGATGAAGGCGCGTCAGACGTTCCTGCCGGCCCAGTAGTCGAGACGGCTGTCGCGGATATCGCGGATCGAGGTGAGACGCTCGCGCTCACAGAGATCCGAGAGGCCACGTACGATGCGGCCCGGCAGGGCAGGGCCCTCATAGACCATGCAGGAATAGAGCTGAACCAGATCGGCGCCGGCGCGGATCTTTTCGGCCGCGGTTTCGGCCGAGCTGACGCCGCCAACGCCGATGATCGGCAGCTTCGGGCCGACACGCTTGCGCATGCGGGCAAGCACCGCCGTCGACTTTTCAAACAGTGGCTTGCCCGAGAGGCCACCGGACTCCTTCGCTTGGGCCTGATCCTTGAGGCCGTCGCGCGAAAGCGTCGTGTTGGAGACGATCAGGCCGTCGAGATTGTGTGCCAGCACTTCGGCAGCGATATCGTCCATGCCTTCTTCGGTGAGATCGGGCGCGATCTTCAGGAAGACGGGAACACGGCGATTGCTGCGCAGCGCCTCTTCGTCACGCGCGGCAAGCACCGCCGACAACAGGGCGGCGAGACTTTCGCGCGCCTGCAGGTCGCGCAGACCCGGCGTGTTCGGCGAGGAGATGTTGGCGGTGAAATAGCGGGCGACCGAGTAGAACGTATGGATGCCGCTGACATAGTCGGCGATGCGGTCGGCGCTGTCCTTGTTGGCGCCGATATTGACGCCGATCAGCGCATCGCGCGAACAGGCCTTCAGCCGCGCCAGCGCTGCGCCATGGCCTTCATTGTTGAAGCCGAGGCGATTGATCACCGCTTCGTCCTCGACCAGGCGGAAAATGCGCGGCTTGTCGTTGCCTGCCTGCGGCTTCGGCGTGACGGTGCCGATCTCGGTGAAACCGAAGCCGATCTTCAGAAGTGCTTCCGGCACCTCTGCATTCTTGTCGTAGCCGGCCGCCATGCCGATCGGGTTCGGAAAAACGATGCCAGCGACTGTCTGCGCAAGCCGCTTGTCGGCCCTGGCGGGACAGTTCGGTACGAGCCCGGTCTTCAGCGCCTTGATCGAAAGGCCGTGCGCGGCCTCCGGATCGAAGAGGAAAAGGCCGCGGCGGGCAAGGCTGGTCAGCGGGTTCATGCATCAAGTTCCGGGAAGATATGCGCGCCGTCGGCGCCGAGCGGCAGGGGCTTTTCCCAGAGAACGGCCGACAGGAAGAGGGGGGCATAGAGATGTGGGAAGAGGGCGCCGCCGCGCGAGGGTTCATAGACCAGCTCTTCGCCAAGTGCGTCGCCGTCGACGGCGACCAGAAGCAGGCCTTCCTGTCCCTCGAAGTAGCGCGCTGCCGTCTCGACCACCTGTTCACCGGTCGAAAAATGGACGTAACCGTCGGCGAGATCGACCGGCGCGCCGTCGAAGCGCCCGCTGCGCTTGGCTTCCTGCCACAGCAATGCCGGAACGATTTTGTAGATGATGGAACTCATGGTGCCCGTCTGTCCCCGTAATCTTCTGTCGTGGCCTTGCCGTAAATATCGGCGATTGTCCATCGCAGAAGGACGACGATTCGCGCATAATCGGCGGTGAAGACCGATTTCGCTCTTCTCGTTCGCGCACATGTGATGTTCCGACAAGGATCGTAACGGAGAAGATGTCATGAAAAACGCTGCTGCCATACTTCTGTTCGGTACCGGATTGGCTCTGGCCGGCGGCGCCAGCGCGCAGGATCCGTCCCCCGGACGCTACAGCATGCAGAAGTCCGACACCGGTATCGCCCGGCTCGATACCCAGACCGGCGAGGTATCGCTCTGCCAGGAGAAGGACGGCCAGTTGGTGTGCCGCATGGCCGCCGACGAGCGGGCCGCTTTTGAACAGGAGTTGGACCTCCTGACGAAGCGGGTCGATGCTTTGGAAAAGGCGGCCAAAGCCGGTGAAAGTGTCGCAAAACAGGACCTTCCGGCTGAGGAAGAGATTGACCGGGCAATGGGCATCATGGAAAGAATGATGCGTAGGTTCATGGATATCGTGAAGGATCTCGAAGGCAGCGACCCCGCTCAGGAGCCGCAGAAGACCTGAGTTTCCGGATCGGCCATGCGGGATGCGGATCGGCGCGTGGGGGCGTGCAGATTTCAGCCCGGGCTCTTGGGAGGGAGCAGCATGACACCGGACATGACCATCATCATCGCGGACGACCATCCGCTGTTTCGGGGCGCAATGCGCCAGGCACTGAGCGGCGTGGACGGCGCGCCCGCCATCGTCGAGGCCGGCGATTTCGCAGCCGCGCGCAAGGCGGCGGCCGACAACCCTGACGCCGATCTCATGCTGCTCGACCTGACCATGCCCGGCGTCAGCGGGCTTTCCGGTCTGATCGCACTTCGCGCCGAATTTCCGAGCCTGCCGGTCATGGTGGTTTCCGCCCATGACGACCCGGCGACGATCCATCGCGCGCTCGATCTCGGCGCGTCCGGCTTTCTTTCGAAATCGGCCGGCATCGAGGAAATCCGCGAGGGGATCGAGAAGGTGATGGCCGGCGAGGTCTTCGTTCCCGCGGGCTACGACCAGGCTCAGGAATACGAACCCGAGGTCGCCGATCTGCTCCAGCGCCTGCAGACCTTGACGCCGCAACAGTCCCGCGTGCTCAGTATGCTCGGCGAGGGCCTGCTCAACAAGCAGATCGCCTACGAACTCGGCGTCTCCGAGGCGACGATCAAGGCGCATGTCTCGGCGATCCTGCTAAAGCTCAATGTCGACAGCCGCACCCAAGCGGTCATCCAGCTTTCGAAGATCGGCACCGTCGCCGCCGCCTGATGCGGCCGGCCTTGGCTTTGTGATTTCTCTCGTCCCAGGCGGCCCCACAACGTGGGAGCCGTTCATTCCGCAGCCGTTCGTGCCGCCGTCGAAAGTTGCGTCAGCCAGGCGCGCATCGCCGCCGGGCGCACCGGCTTGTTCTGGATCGCGATGCCGTCGCGTTCGGCCGCGGCGCGCACTTCCGGCGAGCGGTCGGCCGTCACGAGCAGCGCCGGCGTCGCTTCGCCGGTCGATGCCCGAATGCGGGCGACCGCCTCGATGCCGGTCCCGTCGTCGAGGTGATAATCGGCGATGACGGCGTGTGGCTTCTCGCCGGGCTCCACGCCGAAATCTGAACAGGCAGAAAGCGATTCCGCCGTACTGACGATACAGCCCCAACCTGACAGCAGCACCCGCATACCCTCGAGGATCCGCGGTTCGTTGTCGATGCAAAGCACCCGCAGGCCGTTCAGCGCCTCGCTTGCCTTGCTCTGTGGCACCGGACGGACAGCGACCCGTTCGCCGGCGCTGGCATCAAGTGGCAGGGTCACCTTGAAGCCCGTGCCCTTGCCGGGCGTCGATTGCAGGCTGACGGGATGGTTGAGCACGCGCGAGATGCGGTCGACGATCGAAAGGCCGAGCCCAAGACCGGACGCCGTACGGGCGCCTTCGTCGAGCCGGGCGAATTCCTTGAAGACGGTGCGGAACTTCGACTGGGGAATGCCGATGCCGGAATCGAGCACCTCGATCGTCGCCATGGCGCCATGTCTGCGCACCCCGACGAGCACCTTGCCGGCCAGGGTGTATTTGATCGCGTTGGAGACCAGGTTCTGGACGACGCGGCGCAGCAGGTTCGGATCGCTGCGCACGACGAGCGATGTCGGCATGATAATGAGTTCGAGATCCTTGGCCCGCGCCATCGGGGCGAAATCCGTCTCGATCCTTCTGAGCAGCTCGTTGAGCGGAACGGACTGTATCCGCGCCTTCATGGCGCCGGTGTCGAGGCGCGATATGTCGAGCACGGCACCAAGGATGGCCTCGACCGATTCCAGCGAGGAATCGATGTTTTCGACCAGCGTGCTGTTGTCGGACTCGCCGAGCCGCTCGACGAGCGACGAGGAATAGAGGCGGGCGGCGTTCAGCGGCTGCAGGATATCGTGGCCGGCGGCGGCGAAGAACCGCGTCTTGCCGATATTGGCCTCTTCCGCGGCCGCGCGCGCCTCGGCGAGCTCCCGGTTCACCCGGGTCAATTCGCCGGTGCGCTCGGCCACGCGCAGTTCCAGTGTCTCGTTCGCCTGCTTCAGCGCCATGTCGGCGGCGACGCGCTGGGTGATGTCGGTATAGGTGGTGACGATGCCTTTGTCGGGCATGGCGTTGGTGCGCACTTCGATGATGCGCTCGCCGTTGCCCAGTTCGAGCAGGAAGGGTTTGTCTAGCGTCAGGAAGTTGGCGACCAGCCCCTTTTCCTGATCCTTGCGAATATCGCCGCGCTTGGTGAGGATCGAGACGATATCGGCAAGCGGGAAGCCGACCTGGCCGGCTGCCTCCGGCAGGTCGAGAAGCTGGCGGAAGCGCCGGTTCCAGATGATCAGGTTGTTGGCGTTGTCGAAGACGGCGATGCCCTGGTCCATCTGCGAGAGCGCAGTCTGCAGCATATCCTGATTGTATTGCAGCGCCTCACTCGCCTGGTCGAGCAGCCAGGCCGTCTCGGACGATGTGTCGTCGCCGCGCTGCAGCGCCAGGGAAAGCACCAGCCGGGCGGAGGACGAGCCGATGGCGCTGCCGAGCAGTTGCTCGGAGAAATGCACCACGGCCATGTCGGCTGGCGCATTGTCGTCCAGCCAGCGGCCGGTCTGGCGCTCGTACGTATGGAACGAGCGCTGCATGCGCTCAGCACCCATGTAACGGGCGATCGTCGCCTTGAGGTCGCGCACCGTGACCTTGGTCTTGCGGCCGCGAAAGGCGCCTTCGGTTCGCGACCGCCGGGTGATGAACACGCCGGCCTGGAAGCGTTCGATCGGCTTCGGTGTGCGGGTCAGCGATCCGAGAACATAGGTGGCGCAGTTGACGAGCAGGCTGAGCGCCGTCGCGTTGACCAGCGGGTCGGCGTTGGGGCCGGAGAAGAGGTCGGTGAACGGCAACAGGAAGCTTAAGATCGTCGTCGCCACATGGGAATTGTCGGGTCCGCCGAGGCTCGGCAGGAAGAGCAGATAGGCCCAGACGAGGAAGCCCGAGACCATGCCGGTGATCGCGCCGCGGGCATTCGCCTGTCGCCAGATGAGGCCGCCGAGCAGCGCTGGCGCCATCTGCGAGATGGCGACGAAAGACAGAAGGCCGAGCGAGGCGAGGCCGGCGCTGATATCGGCGGAGCGGTAGTAGCCATAGCCGAGCAACAACACCACGAAGATCGCCGAACGGCGAATGTTGAGCAGCGTTCCCGCGAGGTTTTCCTGCAAGCCGCCGCGCTGGCTGAGGTTGCGGCGCAGGAACACCGGCATGACGATATCGTTGGAGATCATGATCGACAGTGCCACGGATGCGACGATCACCATCGCGGTCGCTGCCGAAAAACCGCCGATGAAGGTGATCAGCGTCAGCACCGGCAGGCCGTTGGCGAGCGGCAAGGTCAGCAGGTAGAGATCCGCGTCGCCGGAACCGGAAAAGGTGAGGATGCCGGCTATCGCGATCGGCAGCACGAAGAGATTGATGCCGATCAGGTAGAGTGGAAAGAGGATGCCCGCGGTGCGAAGCTCGCCTTCGGTGCGGTTCTCGACGACCGTCACGTGGAACTGCCTGGGCAGCATGATGATCGCGAAAGCCGACGTGACGATCAACAGCACCCAACGGGCGATAGGGGTCTCGTAGGAGAGCGCCGACTGCACGGCGGGGCTCTCTGCCGCCAGCGACCACAGGTGAGCCGGTCCGTTGAAGATGACGAAGACGATGTAGAAGCCGGCGGTGACGAGTGCCACCAGCTTGACCAGCGATTCCATCGCGATCGCAAGGATCAGGCCGTCCTGATGCTCCGTTGCGTCCGTATGGCGCGTGCCGAAGACGATGGCGAAGCAGGCGAGAAACAATGTGACGAGCAGGGGAAGATCGACGTAGCTCTGCCCGGCGCCGATGCCGTAGTCGCTGGTGTTGATCATCGCTGCGACCGAGCTCGAAATCGCCTTCAGCTGCAGCGCGATATAGGGAATGGCGCCGACCAGCGAGATCAGCGCGACGATGGCGGCCACCGCCGGGTTCTTGCCGTAGCGGGCGGCGATGAAGTCGGCGACGGAGGTCAGCTTCTCGGTTTTGGCAAGGCGGATGATCTTGCGGATCAGCGGCATGCCGAGCGTGAACATCAGGATCGGGCCGATATAGATGCCGGTGAACTCGAGTCCGCGTTCGGCAGCAAGGCCGATGCCGCCGAAATAGGTCCAGGAGGTGCAATAGATGGCAAGGCTCAGCGCATAGACGAGCGGTCTGCCCTTCAGCGCAGCGCTGTTCCTCCTGGCCCGCCGGTCGCCATAGCTAGCCACTGCAAACAGCAGCAGCAGATAGGCGAAGGCCGAGGCAAAGATGACCGAACCCGAAAGCATGCCTCATTCCTCCAGGGCGGAGCATAGGACAAGTCCGCCGGGTTGAGAATTGCCTGCCGCATGAGTCTTAAGTTCAAGGCTCGACACGAGAAATCGGTGTACAGCACAGGCTGCCTTCCCGTTCCTGCTCCATCCGCTGCCAATTGACCAAAGGCAAAGAAAGGTTTTCTCGCTGCCCGCTTTGGTTTAGTTTCCGTAAACGCTTGCAGCGCGGGACAGCGCCGCCAGCCGTTTTCAAACGGGGATAATACGGAGAGATTTATGCTGAATGAGTTCAAGGAGTTTATTGCCCGCGGGAACGTGATGGATCTCGCGGTCGGTGTCATCATCGGCGCCGCCTTCAACAAGATCGTAACGTCGGTCGTCGAGGACCTGGTGATGCCAATCGTCGGTGCGCTGACCGGCGGCGGTTTCGATTTCTCCAATTATTTCCTGCCGCTCTCGGCGAACGTGACGGCGACGTCTCTCGCCGCCGCCCGTCAACAGGGTGCCGTCTTTGCCTATGGCAACTTCATCACCGTGCTCATCAACTTCCTGATCCTTGCCTGGATCATCTTCCTGATGATCAAGGCGGTGAATCGCATGCGCGCTTCGATGGAGAAGAAGAAGGACGAAGCACCGGCCGCGCCCCCGCCGGAAGACATTCTGCTTCTCGGTGAAATCCGCGACCTGCTGAAGCAGCGCGCGTGATTTTCCTCGCGGCCCTGGCTTCGCCGGGGCCGCGAAACATCACAAAAATCGATAAACCGGTCAGATAAAGTCGCGTGATCGCCTTGGCGAAAGCGGCTAGAAGCAACGGGCAAGCTGGAGCGGTCCATGTCGCTCTAGTCCATTGGAATCTTTCACGATGATCTAAAGGCCGCGGCCTTTAACGTCGTGCATCCGGAGCCCGCCGATGACCATCCTCAGCACCATCAGTCCCCGTGCGCTTTCGGCACCTGAAAGCGGCATCGTCGAGGTGGTGAACTATGCACGCGGGCGCGATGGCCTGATCCCGCTGTGGGTCGGAGAAGGCGACCTGCCGACGCCTGCCTTCATCAGCGACGTTGCGCGCGATGCGCTTGCCGGCGGCGAGACCTTCTACACCTGGCAGCGCGGTATCCCGCCGCTGCGCGAGGCACTGTCGCGCTACTATCAAAGGCGCTTTCAGAAGTCGCTTTCGCCCGAGAATTTCTACGTCGTCGGCTCCGGCATGCAGGCGATCAAGCTCTCGATCGAGGCGATCGCCTCGCCCGGCGACGAGATGGTGCTTCTGACGCCGGCGTGGCCGAACTTTGCCGCCGCCGCCGATCTCTCCGGCGTTCGCCCGGTCTCGGTGGAGCTTCGTTTCGAACACGGCAAATGGCAACTCGATCTCGATCGGCTGCAGGCGGCGATCGGTCCGAAGACCAAGGCGCTGTTCATCAACACGCCGTCGAACCCGACCGGCTGGACCGCGACCCGCGAGGAGTTGGCCGCGATCCTGACGCTGGCGCGCAGGCAGGGGCTCTGGATCATCGCCGATGAGATCTACGCGCTCTATTATTATGGCGGCGCCCGCGCGCCGTCCTTCCTCGACGTGATGGAGGAAGGCGACCGCATCCTCTTCGTCAATTCCTTCTCGAAGAACTGGTCGATGACCGGGTGGCGTGTCGGCTGGATCGTGGCTCCGCCCGCGATCGGCCAGGTGCTCGAAAACCTGGTGCAATACTCGACCTCGGGTGTCGCCCAGTTCATGCAGCGCGGTGCCGTCGTGGCGCTCGACGAGGGCGACGCCTTCGTCGATGCCAATGTCGCCAAGGCGGCGAAGAACCGGGACGTCTTCTGCGACGCGTTGATCGCCACCAACCGGGTGGAAACGCTCAAACCCGATGGCGCGCTCTATGCGTTCCTGAAGATCGACGGCGTCACCGATTCGCGCGCGGCGGCGATCGACATCGTCGACAAGACCGGCGTTGGCCTGGCGCCGGGAACGGCGTTCGGCGACGGCGGCTCGCTGTTCATGCGCGCCTGCTTCCTGCGCGATCCGGACCATGTGAGGGAAGCGGCGGACCGTCTCCAGGGTTACATTCTCGGGCGCTGACGGCCGTAGATTGAAAGAGCGAGGCGGCGACGTTATTCGTCGCCGGTTTCGCCAAGCAGCTTCTGCTCATGAGCGATCGCGTGGCCGATCAGCCGCGCCCAGATGTCTTCGTAAAAATCAGGATCGAGGTTGACGCGCGCAGCGTTCTTGCGGGCATTCTCGCGCACTTCCATCACCCGCGCCGGAATGTCGGCCTTCAGTTTCAGCGGCGCCTTGATCTCGGCCGCGCGGTCAATATAGCCCCAGCGCTCGGCAAACAGCGCCATCAGCGCCTGGTCGAGACGGTCGATCTCGGCACGCACGTCGGCCATGGTTTCGCATTGCGCGGGGGTTTTCTGCATCTGTCTCGTCCAATTGCCTGGATGCGGCCAAGCGCGGGCCCAGGATGTTCGAGCGTCCCTCGGCTCTCAGCAAGCGGGGCGCTTCTGCGGCGCACTGCTAACAAACGGCGAGCTATCTTGGAAGGGGCAACAGGGTCGCAGCCGGCGACCCTTGAGGTGGTCACCTCAGCAGGCGATCGCTTTGCAGGGGAGGAGGGTGCGGTCCTGTCTCCGTCTGCGGCGATCGCCTGCTGACGTGTTAAGGGAAGTTAGCTGGCCAAGCTTGAGCGAGGCTTTTTAGAACGGGATGAGGAAAAGTGTCTGCGGTTTTCCGCCCGCATCCCGCTCCAATGGATCGACTACGTTCCGATCATCAGCTTGATCGCAAGGCCGACGAGGGTGACGGCCGCCACCCCCGCGCACCAGAGGCCAACGAACCAGAGAAGCTTGCGGCCGGTTCCTGTTTCGCTGGTCAATGGTAGCCCTCCTCCGGATCGACCTTGCCGCGGAACACCCAGTAGGAATAGGCGGTGTAGGCGAGAATGATCGGCACCAGCACCAAAGCGCCGGCAAGCAGGAAGGAGAGGCTTTCTTCAGGCGCGGCCGCGTCCCAGATCGTCAGCGATGGCGGCACCATATAGGGGTAGAAACTGATGCCGATGCCGGCATAGCCGAGCACGAAGAGGCCCAGTGCGGCGATGAACGGCCGGCTGTCGTGGCGCTTGCGGATACCCGTGATCAGCGCATAAAGGCAGCCGAGAACGAGCGCCGGCACGATGACGCTGAAGATCGCCGTCGGATAGCCGAACCAGCGGTCCAGATACTGCGGCTCCAGGAACGGCGTCCACAGGCTGACGATGCCCATGGCGGCGACGGTGGCGAAGGAGCATTTGAGCGCGAGGTCGCGGGCCCGGTCGGCAAGGTCGCCGTGGGTCTTCATCACAAGCCAGGTAGCGCCGAGCAGCGCATAGCCGACGACGACGGCGATGCCGGTCATGATCGAGAACGGCGTCAGCCAATCCCACCAGCCGCCGACATAGGCACGGTTCTCGACCGGGATGCCCTGGACGAGGGCGCCGAGCGTGATCCCCTGCGCGAAGGCGGCCAGCATCGAGCCGCCGGAGAAGGCCCAGTTCCAGAGATATTCGGCCCGCCGCGTGCGCCAGCGATATTCGAAAGCGACGCCGCGGAAGATGAGGCCGATCACCATGGCGATGATGGGCGCGTAAAGTGCGGGCAGGATGGTCGCGTAAGCCAGCGGAAACACCGCCATCAGGCCGCCGCCGCCAAGAACCAGCCAGGTCTCGTTGCCGTCCCAGACCGGGGCGACGGAATTCATCATCACGTCACGGTCGTGCTTCTCCGGGAAGAACGGGAAGAGGATGCCGACACCGAGGTCGAAGCCGTCGAGAATGACATAGGCGAGCACCGCAAAGGCGATGATGCCAGCCCAGATGAACGGCAGATCAAACTCCATTATGGCCTCCCTTAATGTTCGCATGGCTGCTGTGGATGGCGGGGCCCGGCATGATGCCGGAACTGCGCAATGGTCCTTCGCCGAGCTCCGGCATCGGATCGCGCGGCAATCGCGCCATCAGCCGGAGGATGTAGAAAGTGCCGGCACCGAAGACGAAGAAATAGACGATGATGAAGGCGATCAGCGAGGCGGCGACCGCGGGTGCCGCGATAGGCGCCACTGAGTTTGCCGTCAGCAGATGGCCGTAGACGGTATAGGGCTGACGGCCGACTTCGGTCGTGACCCAGCCCGCGAGCACGGCGACGAAGCCGGCGGGCCCCATGGCGATCGCGGCACGGTGCAGCCAGACATTGCTGTCGAGCGTGCCGCGATAGCGACACCAGAGCGACCAGAGCCCGATGCCGAGCATGGCGAAGCCGAGGCCGACCATCACCCGGAATGACCAGAACACGATACCAACAGGCGGGTGAAGTTCTCCCGGGATCGTATCGAGACCGGCAAGCGGCGCGTTCAGATCATGCTTCAGGATCAGGCTCGAAAGCTTCGGGATCTCGATCGCGTAATCGACGCGCTTTTCAGGCGAGTTCGGAATGCCGAAGAGGATGAGCGGCGCGCCGTCCGGATGGCTCTGGTAGTGCCCCTCCATCGCCATCACCTTGGCCGGCTGGTGCTCCAGCGTGTTGAGACCATGCATGTCGCCGGCGAAGATCTGGATCGGCGCGACGATCGCCGCCATCCACATTGCCATCGAAAACATCTTTCGCGCCCGCCGCGGCGCCGTCTTGCGGATGAGGTGCCAGGCGCCGCAGGCGCCGACGACGAAGGCGGTCGTGAGATAGGCCGCCAGCACCATGTGGGTGAGGCGATAGGGGAAGGAGGGGTTGAAGACGATCGCCCACCAGTCGACCGGGACGAACTGGCCCGCCTCGTTCATCGCGAAACCGGCCGGCGTCTGCATCCACGAGTTCGCCGAAAGGATCCAGGTGGCCGAGATCAGCGTGCCGACGGCGACCATGACGGTTGCCAAGAAATGCAGCTTCGGCCCGACGCGGTTGAGGCCGAACAGCATGACACCGAGGAAGCCCGCTTCGAGGAAGAAGGCGGTCAGCACCTCGTAGCCCATCAGCGGCCCGATGATCGGCCCGGCCTTGTCGGAAAAGACGCTCCAGTTGGTGCCGAACTGATAGGACATGACGATGCCGGAAACGACGCCCATGCCGAAGGCGACGGCAAAGATCGTCTTCCAGAAATTGAAGAGTTCGAGATAGACCTCGTCCTTCTTCCACAGCCACAACCCTTCGAGCACCGCGAGGTAACTCGCAAGCCCGATGGAAAAGGCGGGGAAGATGATGTGGAAGGAAACGGTGAAGGCGAACTGGAAGCGAGCGAGCAGGGTCGCATCGAAACTCTCAAACACGGGCGCAATCCTTTCAGACACGCGGATGCGACGCCTCACGGAAGCGTAGGCCGCAATGCTCTGGCTGCTGCATCATTTGTCCGGTGACCGATCGTCGATCAGGGAACCTGTCTTGGCCTCTGGCCGAGGCAAATCCTGGGGTTGCACCGGCTTTTCAGCATGCACTTGAATCTGCGCCAAATTTGCCAAACGTCAATGACAGCGCGTCCGCCACGTTGTCACACTGCGGCAATGTTGCGCTGCGGCATATTGGCGAAAGGTGAGCGGGATATCAGCGGCGCGCGAGATAGGCCTCGGCCAACTCCGTCCAGAAAGCCGCGCCGATCGGCAGCAGGTCGTCGTTGAAGTTGTAGCCGGGGTGATGCAGCGGCCTGTCGTCGTCGCTGACCTTCGAGCCGAGGAAGAAGTAGGTCCCCGGCCGCTCCTTCAGCATATAGGCGAAATCCTCGCTGCCCATGAAGGGGCGGGCGAGATCGACCACCTTGTCGGCGCCGGCGAAGCGGACCGCGAGATCGCGGACGAAGTCCGTCTCGGCCTTGTGGTTGATCGTCGCATCGTAGCTGCGCTGGTAGTCGACGGTCGCGCGCATGCCGAAGCTCGTCGCCTGCGCCTCGGCGATCATGCGGATGCGGCGTTCGAGTTCGTCGCGCACATCGGGCTCGAATGAGCGGATACCGACGACGATCTCGGCGCGTTCGGGAATGATGTTGCTGGCCGAGCCCGCATGGAAGGCGCCGACGGTGACCACAGTCGGATCCATCGGATGGATGTTGCGCGAGACGATCGATTGCAGCGCCATGACGATCGAGGCGCCGCAGACGATGGGATCTGCTGTTTCCTGCGGCTCCGCGCCATGCCCGCCGCGTCCATGCACGGTGATGCGCGCCTCGTCGACGGCGGCCATGATCGGGCCTTCTCTAAGGGCGAACTGGCCGAAAGGCAGACCCGGCTCGTTGTGAAGCGCGAAGACGGCGTCGCAGGGAAACTGATCGAACAGGCCCTCGTCCATCATGATCTTGGCGCCGCCGAAATTCTCCTCGGCCGGCTGGAAGATCAGGTGGATCGTGCCGTCGAAATTGCGCCGCTCGGCAAGCGCGCGGGCAGCACCCAGCAGCATCGTCGTGTGGCCATCGTGGCCGCAGGCATGCATGAGGCCCGAGGTCTTGCTGGCATAGTCCAGCCCGGTTTCTTCCAGGATCGGCAGCGCATCGATGTCGGCGCGGATGCCGATCGAGCGCTTGCCGTTGCCGTTCCTGAGCGTGCCGACGACACCGGTTTTCGCAAGCCCCGTCGTCACCTCGTAGCCGAGACTCTCCAGGTGTTTTGCAATGAAGGCGGAAGTACGCGTCTCCTCCAGTCCGAGTTCCGGATGCGCATGCAGGTCGTGGCGAATGGCGACGAGTTCCGGCATGGCGTTGGTGATCGAGGGGGAAAGCTTCATGTCAGGCACCGCGGGTTGGTATGCGATTTTCGAAGGTGCGGAAAGCCACCACCAGAATACCGGTGAGGCACATGTAGATGAGCGCGAGCAAAAGCAGCGGCTCGTAGGTGAGGAAGGTTTCCTGCCGCACCTTGGAGATGACCGCATAGACGTCGACGACAGTCACGGTCGCGACAAGTGGCGTCGATTTCAGCTGCAGCACCGTTTCGCCGTTGAGCGTTGGCAGAGCCCGATGGATGGCGCGCGGCAGCCAGATGCGGCGGAACATCGTCCAGCGGCCCATGCCATAGGCCTTCGCCGCCTCAAGCTCGCCGTTCGGAACGCCGGCAAAAGCGCCGCGCATGACTTCGCCCTCATAGGCCGCAAACGAAATGGTCAACGCCGCCACGCCATAGGGCCACGCTTCGCGCAGGTAAGGCCAGAGGAAGGACTGGCGGATCGCCGGAAATTGCGGGAACAGCGAGCCGAGACCGTAATAGAGCAGCCAGAGCTGCAACAGCAGCGGCGTGCCGCGAATCACGGTACAAAACACCTTGGCCGGCAGTTTCAGGAACCAGGGGCCGGTGACCTGCACGAGGCCGATCGGCACCGCCAGCAGGAAGCCGAGGATGGCGGTGCTGAAGAGCATCATCAGGCTGACGAGGATGCCCCAGCCAAGCCGTGGCAGGTAGCGCGGCAGCCAGTCCCAGCGCATGAAGACGGCGACGGCGACGACGAAGGCGGCAAAGACCAGCATCATGAGGATGCGGTGCGGCAGGAAGAAGCTCTTCGCCGTCGGCAGGTCTTCGGGCGTAAACGCAACGGCGTGGGTGGTTTCGTCGGTCATCGGCTCTCCGCAAAACCGCGTCGGGCATGGCGTTCGAGCATGCCGATGAAGACGTTGGAGATGAGCGTCAGCGCCAGGTAGAGCGCGCCGGCCGCCAGGAAGAACAGGAGATAGGCCTTGGTCGTGCCGGCCGCCTGGCGGGTGACCAGCGTCAACTCGCTGAAGCCGACGACGGCGAGAAGGGCCGTGTCCTTGGTGGCGATCAGCCAGAGATTGGAGAGGCCGGGAATGGCATAGGGCAACATCGCCGGCAGGGTGATGCGGCGCAGAACCATGGCCGGCGACATGCCATAGGCGCGCGCCGCCTCGATCTGCCCGGCGGGCACCGCCTTGATCGCGCCGCGCAACACTTCGGTCGAATAGGCACCCTGGACGACGCCGATGACGAAGATGCCGGCCATCAGGCCGCTAATGTCGACCGGGCCAACCGAAAACAACGCCAGAACCTGATTGAGCAGGTCGGTGCCGGCATAATAGAGCAAGAGGATCAGCACCAACTCGGGCACTGCACGCACGACCGTGGTGTAGCATTCGAGCAGATCGCGCAGGACCGGGCCGCCATAGAGCTTGCCGAATGCACCGCCGATGCCGAGCGCCAGGCCGAGCGTGAAGCCGCCGACGGCGATCTGGATGGAATTGAAAAAGCCTTGCAGCAATACGCCGCCCCAGCCGGGTGCTGTAAGCGAGAGCAGGCCCCAATTGATGAGGGAATCCGCAGCCATGCGTCGTCGAGCTCCGATGGCGCCGGCCGGCGATCGCTGCAGCGCTGCGGTCTTTGTCAGACGCGACAAGCGCTGCGATGGTTCGATCGCCGGCCGATCGCGCCTTATCCGCCGTAGATGTCGAAGTCGAAGTACTTCTTCGAGAACGTATCGTAGGTGCCGTTGTCGCGGATCGCCTTGATGGCGGCGTTGATCTTGTCCTTGAGCTCGGTTTCGCCCTTGCGCAGGCCGACGCCGACACCCGGGCCGATCACGGCGACGTCTTCGGCAACGTCGCCCTTGTATTCACAGCATTCCTTGCCCTGGTCGGTCGCCAGAAACGCCTTGAGCGCGATGGCATCCGCCTGCACCGCATCGAGGCGGCCGGCGGCGAGGTCATTGTTGGCCTCGTCCTGCGTCTGGTATTCCTTGACCTCGACGCCCGCCGGCGCGAAGTGCTTGGCGGCATAGGCCTGGTGGACCGTCGAGACCTGGACGCCGAGCGTCTTGCCCTTCAGCCCTTCCGGCGAGGAGTTCATCTCGACGCCCTTGGTGCCGATGATGCCGGTCGGGGTGTTGTAGTACTTGTCGGAGAAATCGATGGTCTTCAGGCGCTCATCGGTGATCGACATCGAACTGATGATCATGTCGATCTTCTTCGACGTCAGTGCCGGGATGATGCCGTCCCAGGCAACCGGCGTCAGCACGCATTCGAGCTTGGCCTCGGCGCACATTGCGTTCATGAACTCGACTTCCCAGCCTTCCCATTTGCCGCTGGCGTCAGGCGCTGTGAACGGCGGATAGGGCTCCGCTGCGACGCCGACCTTCAGCGCTTCCGCCGACGCCGCGACGCCGCCGCTCACGGCGATCGCCGCCGCAACGGCCAGGACTTTCAATGCCTTCTTCATGCTGTTCCCCTTTTTGGTTGTTTAGCATTCAGGAATTCAGTGAATGGAACTGATGAACTTCTTGAGCCTTTCCGATTTCGGTGCGCCGAAGATCGCCTCAGGCGGGCCCTGTTCTTCGATCACGCCGTTGTGGAGGAAGACGATGTGGTTGGCGACGTCGCGCGCAAACTTCATCTCGTGGGTGACGAGGATCATCGTGCGCTTTTCGCGCGCGAGGTCCCCGATGACAGTGAGAACTTCGCCGACCAGTTCGGGATCGAGTGCCGAGGTCGGCTCGTCGAAGAGCATGACGAGCGGCTGGATGGCAAGCGCCCGGGCGATCGCGGCACGCTGCTGCTGGCCGCCGGAAAGGAAGGCCGGGTAGGCGTCGCGTTTCTCGTAGAGGCCGACGCGTTTCAGCAGGGTTTCGGCGGTGGCGACCGCTTCCGCCTTCGGCTTGCCGAGCACATGGATCGGGGCCTCGATGACGTTTTCAAGGATGGTCATGTGCTGCCAGAGATTGAAGCTCTGGAACACCATGCCGAGCTGGCTGCGGATGCGCTGGACCTGTTTGCGGTCCTCCGGCACCAGGCCGCCGCGACCGTCGGATTTCATCCGGATCTTTTCGCCATGCACGCTGACGCTACCGGCGGAGGGGAGTTCGAGGAGGTTGATGCAGCGAAGGAAAGTGGATTTGCCGGAACCGCTGCCGCCGATGATGGCGATCACGTCGCCCTGCTTCGCTGTGAGCGAAACTCCCTTCAGCACTTCCAATGGCCCGAAACGCTTGTGCAGGTCAGTGACCGCGATTGCCTGGGCCGCATCCGTCATCGGCGCGCCGCTCCCATGGCTCTGCGAGCTTTTTCTGTCAGCATCGAAACAGTTCCCCTGTCGTCTTCCGTACGGCATCTTTGGCCTGTCACGGGTTTTTGTTGGCCGGCATGGTTGCACTTGTGCCGCTATTGTTCAAGCGTATAATAATAGACGTCGTCGATTTTTTGACGCCCGCCGATCGTTCGATTTCCCGAAGGAGCCGCCCATGCTGCCGTTATGGCCGAAGCCTTTGCCGACCGCGCCTGAACAGCATTTTGGGCCGGCTCGAGAGCAGAGTGCCGCATGAACAGACGCAGTTTTCACCGCGCGCCGGAAGGCGAGCGCCGCCAGGAATTGATCGAAGCGACGCTCGACTGCATCTCGGAATTCGGGCTGAAGGGCGCAACCGTACGGCAGATCGCGATCCGCGCCGGGGTGACCGCCGGGCTGGTGCGCCACTACTTCGAATCGAAGGACCAGATGGTTGCCGAGGCCTATCGCGCCGTCATCGCCTCGCTCACCGAAAAGGCGAGCAAGGTCGAGGGCGATCCGGAAACCCGGCTCCGGGATTTCATCGCGATCAACCTCACCGAGCCGGTGGCGGACAGCCGCAGCATCTCGCTCTGGGCCGCCTTCATCAGCCAGGTCCGGGTCGATCCGGTGCTGTCGGAGATCCACCGCGAAGGCTATCTCGCCTTTCGCAATTCGCTGCAGGAACTGCTTGCCGATTTCCTTGCGACCAAAGGCAAGCCGGCCGACGCCGAAACCTGCCGGGCCTTCGCCATCGCCATCAACGGGTTGGTCGACGGCCTCTGGGTCGAGGGCTGCCTTGCCGGCGATCTCTTTCGCGAAGGCGAGCTCGTCGCCATCGCCATGTCTTCGGTCGAAGCGCTGCTCGGCACGAAGATCGGAACTGCAAAACAATGAAAACGGGAGAAAGCACCATGCGCTACGCGTCCATCACCGAACGTCTTGCCGATCTTGGTTCGGGCAAATGGTCGCTGCATATCCGTGCCCGCCAATTGAAGGCGAGTGGTGCCGACATCATCGAACTGACGATCGGCGAACCGGATCTTCCGCCGGACCGCGCCCTGCTCGATGAATGCCAGCGCGCGATGAATGCGGGGCGCTATCGCTACTCCAACGGCCGCGGTGAACCGACGGTCGTGGCGGCCGTCGCGGAGAAATACCGTCGTCGCCGTGCCGATGTGACGAACGAGAACGTGCTCTGCTTCCCCGGCACGCAGACGGCTCTCTTCGCCGTGATTCTCGGGTTGGCGGAGGCCGGCGATGCCGTTCTCGTCGGCGATCCGCTCTATGCGACCTATGAAGGCGTGATCCGCTCGACCGGCGCGCATCCGGTGCTGGTGCCGCTGAAGCCGGAATTCGGCTTCCACATGCAGGCCGAAGATCTGGAAAAAGCGATCACACCGGAGAGCCGCGTGCTGCTGCTGAATACGCCACACAATCCGACCGGCGCCGTGCTGACGGCGGAAGAAATTGCCGCGATCGGCGAGGTCGCGCGCCGTCACGATCTCTGGATCGTCTGCGACGAGGTCTATGAGGAGCTGGTGTTCGACGCCGTCTTTGCCTCGCCCTTCGACAATCCGGATCTCGCCGAACGCACGATCGTCGTCTCGTCGATCTCCAAGTCGCACGCCGCGCCCGGCTTCCGCAGCGGCTGGGCGGTCGGCCCGGTCGAGTTCACCGAGCGGCTGCTGCCGGTCTCCGAAACGATGCTTTTCGGCACGCAGCCCTTCATCGCGGACATGACGGCCTATGCCCTGACGCATGACATCGATACGGCGCGCCGGATGCGCTTGTCCTACAAGTCGCGGGCAGAGCAGATCGTCGCCGGCCTTGCCGGGGCGCCCGGCATCGAGGTGTTCGCGCCGGAAGCCGGCATGTTCATCTTGATCGATGTTTCCGGAACCGGTCTCGACGGCGATGCGTTTGCCTGGGCGCTGCTCGAAGAAGAGGGGGTTGCCGTCATGCCCGGATCGTCCTTTGGCGATGAAGCACAGAACTATCTGCGCGTCAGCCTGACCGTGCCCGATGGTGCCATCGACGAGGCCTGCCGCCGCATCTCCGCACTTGCCGAGCGGGCCAGCCTGCGCAAGGAGCGCTGCGCATGACCATGGAAAGAACGGTTGGAGAAGTCCTGGTCGACCTGCTCGAGGCCAATGGCGTCGAGGTGGTTTTCGGCATTCCCGGCGTGCACACGGTCGAGCTCTACCGGGGCCTCGCTGCATCGAAGATCCGCCACGTGACGCCACGGCATGAACAGGGCGCCGGCTTCATGGCCGACGGCTATGCCCGCGTCAGCGGCAAGCCGGGCGTTGCCCTCGTCATCACCGGGCCCGGCCTCACGAACACCATCACGGCGATGGCGCAGGCGCGCCAGGATTCGATCCCGATGCTGGTGATTTCAGGCGTCAATCGCCGCGATTCGCTCGGCCATGGGCGCGGCCTGCTGCACGAGCTGCCCGACCAGCACGGCATGATGAAGACGCTGGCGCTCTATTCGCACACGCTCCTCAATCCGGAAGACCTGCCTTTCGTCGTCGACCGCGCCTTCTCGGTGCTCGTCTCCGGTCGGCCGGGACCGGTGCATATCGAGATCCCGACCGACGTGATGTCGGCGAAGATCACGCCGCAGGCGCTGCGGCCGGCAACGGCCACCCGACCGCGCTCCGACAGCGAGACGCTGCAGCGCGCGGCGATCCTCTGCGCCGACGCCTCGCGCCCGGTCATCATCTGCGGCGGCGGCGCCCTGACGGCGGAGGCGGAAGTTGCGGAGCTTGCCGAAAAGATCGGTGCGCCCGTCGTCACCACTGTCAATGCTCGCGGCATGTTCTCGGGCAGTCCCTTGAGGGTTCCTGCGAGCCCCAGCCTGAAGGCGGTGCGGTCGCTGCTGAAGGAGGCCGACCTGGTGCTGGCGCTCGGCACCGAAATGGGCCAGACCGACTACGACATGTATGCCGATGGCGGCTTTCCGGCCCTGCGCAACCTGATCCGCACCGACATCGATGCGGCGCAGCTCGCGCGCGGGCCGCATGCGGCGCTCTCCATCCTCTCCGGCGCCAAGGCGGCGACGGCGGGCATCCTCGCCTTTCTCCCCGGTCATGCTGCGAAGGATGGAGCGGGACGGGCCGAAACGGCGCGGAGGGCGGCGCTGAAGGAACTGACGCCGAAGATGCGGGCCGAGATCGGCATCATCGACACCATCTACAAGTCTCTGCCGGATTGCACCGTCGTCGGCGACTCGACCCAGGCCGTCTATGCCGGCAACCTCTACTGTGATGCACCGCGGCAGCGTAGCTGGTTCAATTCGGCGACCGGTTACGGTTCTCTGGGCTATGCGCCGCCAGCAGCCGTCGGTGCAGCCGTCGCCGATCCGTCTCGGCCGGTCGTCTGTCTCGTCGGCGACGGTGGCTTCCAGTTTTCGCTCGCTGAAATCGGGTCTGCCGTCGATGCGCAGGCGCAGGTCATCTTCCTCGTCTGGAACAATGACGGCTACCAGGAAATCGAAAGCTACATGGTCGATGCCGGCGTTACGCCGGAGGGCGTCAAGCCTTCGGCGCCGGACTTCCTGATGGCGGCGAAGGCCTATGGCGTCGAGGGACGGCGGCTTGCTTCCGTCGCCGATCTCTCACAGGCGCTCGCCGAGGCGGCGAAGCGCAAGGGACCGTCGCTTATCGAGATCCACGAGCGGCGAACGAGCGGCATCACGGCCTGAGCAACGACAACCACGAAACGGGCCGGATTTGACTTTTCCGGCCCGGAATGGTGTTAAAGGCGCCCATGCTCGATTCCGGCCACGTTCTCTAGGTAAGGTCGGGCATTCGGGCTCAATTTTCGTCTCGCTGGCGTGCAATCGCCAGGGAAAGGGACCGCGTCCTCGATGGACCGCATGGGTGGTGGCAGCAAGAACATACAGGCCGGCCGGCTTCTCGCTGTGCTGTGGCTGTTCTGCGCCTCCTTCGCAATGCAGGTCATCTCGGTCGGACAGAGCATCCCGTCCCGTTCGGCCTCCGGTGCCCAGGCCGGCAACGTCACCGACACCGGTTCGACTGACCGTCCCGCCGCCCGGCAACTCTCGCGGGCGACACCGCTTTCAGACCTTCGGTTTACGGCCGAGCGCAAGGACGCCAAGTCCGCGGCCGATGATGGCTTGCCGGCGCTCTTGCCGGCATCGCTCGAACTCGAACTTCCCCGTTCGTCGGACGGGCGGATTTTCCGCGAGTTCGCTGCGTATCTTGGCGGGGCCTCGAACCCTGGCCCCCATATTCGCGCGCCTCCCGGCGCCTGATCCACAACGCGGATTTTGGCTGGCTGGCGGCTTCGGCTGCAGCTCTGCCCTTTATGAAACAAGCCCTGACGACGCGCCCCGTGCCCGCGCAGGCTCTTCTGGAACCACAACATGCGTACATCGAAATGGGCGATTCTCGTCTATGTCGTCGTGATCATCTTCGGATGTATCGCGGCGCTTCCGAACGTGCTGACGCCGGCACAACGTGAACAATTTGCAGGCTGGCTGCCGGTCAAGCCGGTAACCCTCGGCCTCGACCTCAAGGGCGGCTCGCACCTCGTGCTCGAAGTCGATGCTGCCGGCCTTCGCAAAGCTCGGCTCGAAACCCTGCTTGACGATACGCGCCGGGCGCTCCGCGCCGAGCGCATCTCGGCCTCCTCGGCCCGCATCGCCGGCGATACCGTTACCGTGAAGATCGAAGATCCGGCCGACCGCGAAAAGGTTCTGCCGAAGCTGAAAGAGCTGGCGGCCCCTGTCGGCACGCTTGGTTTCGGCGGCGCGGCTTCCGATATCGAGGTGACCGAGAACGGCGACAGCATCAACATCGCGATGACAGAGGCCGGCCTTGCCGACCGCACCACCAAGGCCGTCGAACAGAGCCTCGAGATCATCCGCCAGCGCGTCGACACCGTCGGCGTTGCCGAGCCGCTGATCCAGCGTGTCGGTTCCGACCGCATTCTCGTCCAGCTTCCGGGCCTCGAGGATCCGACGGCACTGCGCCAGCTCTTGGGCTCGACCGCGCAGATGAGCTTCCACATGGTGGACCAGACCGTGGATCCCAACCAGCCGGCGCCGCGCGGCGTCGACATTCTGCCGGGCGCCCACGACAACAACAAATATGCGGTCGAAAGCCGCGTCGCGATTTCGGGCGAGCGCCTGGCCGATGCCAAGGCCGGCTTCGACCAGCGCACCAACGAACCGATCGTGTCCTTCACCTTCGACACGCTCGGTGCCCGCCAGTTCGCGGAAATCACCCAGGCTGCCGTCGGCCGGCCCTTCGCGATCGTTCTTGACGGCAAGGTCCTGACGGCTCCTGTTATCCGCGAGCCGATCATCGGCGGCAACGGCCAGATCAGCGGCAACTTCACCGCACAGGAAGCGACCGTTCTGTCGGCGCTGCTGCGCTCCGGCGCGCTTCCGGCACCGCTCACCGTTATCGAGGAACGCTCCGTCGGCCCGAACCTCGGTTCCGACTCGATCCGCATGGGCATCTACACCGGTCTTGCCGGCTTCGCGCTCGTCGTCACCCTCATGGTCGTGCTCTACGGCGCCTGGGGCATGATCGCCAATGTCGGCCTGGTGCTGCACACGATCCTGACCATCGCGCTTCTCGCCATGCTCGGCTCGACGCTGACCTTGCCGGGTATAGCCGGTATCATTCTCGGCATCGGCATGGCGGTGGACGCCAACATCCTGATCAACGCGCGTATCCGTGAAGAAACGGAAGCGGGTGCCGGCGCGATGAAGGCGCTCGATATCGGCTTCAACAAGGCCTACGCGACCATCATCGATAGTAACGTCACGACGCTTTCGGGCACCGTGCTCTTGTTCGCCTTCGGCTCCGGCCCGGTCAAGGGATTTGCCGTCACCATGATGCTCGGCATCATCATCTCGATGTTCACCTCGATCACCGTCGTTCGCCTGATGATGCGTGAGGTCGTCGTCCGCCGGAAGATGAAGAAGCTCGAGATCCCGTCGCTGTTCGGCAAGGTTCCGAAGCTTCCGTCCTTCTCCTTCATGAAGGGCCGCTTCGTCGCCATCGGCATGTCCGCCTTCCTGTCGGTCAGCTCCGTCGTGCTGTTCTTCACGCCGGGCCTCAACTACGGCATCGACTTCGTCGGCGGTATCCAGGTCGAGACCACCTCGAAGAACACGCTCGACCTTCCGACGCTTCGCCACAATCTCGAAGCGCTCAACATCGGCGAAGTGGCGCTGCAGGAATTCGGCCAGGACAAATCGGTCCTGATCCGCGTCCAGCGCCAGCCGGGCGGCGAGCAGGAGCAGACCGTAGCGCTCAACCGCATCAAGGATGCCGTCGTCCAGACGATCCCGGACGCGAGCTTCGAGCGAACCGAAGTCGTCGGTCCGACCGTCAGCACCGAGCTTGCCCGTTCGGGCTTCCTCGCCGTTGGCCTCGCGATGGTGGCGATCCTGCTTTACATCTGGTTCCGCTTCGAATGGCACTTCGCCGTCGGCGCGATCGCGGTCCTCTTGCTCGACATCACCAAGACGATCGGCTTCTTTGCGCTGACAGGCATCGACTTCAACCTGACGGCCATCGCCGCGCTCCTGACGATGATCGGCTACTCGGTCAACGACAAGGTCGTGGTTTATGACCGCATGCGCGAGAACCTCAGGAAGTACAAGTCGATGCCGTTCTCGGATCTCATCGACATGAGCATCAACCAGGTGATCGCGCGATGCATCTTCACCTCGATGGCCACGGCCTTCTCGCTGGTGCCGATGGCGATCTGGGGCGGAGATGCCGTCAAGAGCTTCGCCTGGCCGATGATCTTCGGCGTGATCGTGGCAACGACCTCGTCGATCTATATCGGCGGCCCGATCCTGCTGTTCCTCAATCGCTGGTGGAAGGATCGCGAAGCATCCCGCGGTGGCACAACCACGCCGCAGGCGGGCACGCCTGCTGCCTGACATCCGGCACTGGAACACAAAACGTGAAGGGGCGGCCCGACGGGCCGCCCCTTTTTTGTCCGAATGTGCTGTCTTTATCCACCCGTGCCTTGCAGACTGATTCTTCGCTTCCTAAATAGCGTAGGTCTCCGGGTCCGGAACGGGTGGATGGATTTTGCGTACATCGCCCCTTGAATTTAAAGGGTGAAGAAATTTTTTCTGCGTCTTCATCTTTTTAATTGACGGAATTGGTAGATTATTCTAGTTTGCCACTACGTGAACGCGGGGAGTCCGCCTCACGGTTGTTCATCGAACGCTCCGGCATTGCTGATGCCGGGCCAGCCAAAGGAGTGTGACATGTCCGAAACCGTCTCGACCGCCGCCTTCTTCGGCACGCGTCTCCTTTGTCGCGCAACAGAGAAAAAATGGCTCATTCGCAATCTTTGCCGAATGTGACCTTCGAACCCCTCGAACTTTATCTTTTGCCGAAATTGAAAGTTTCCGCGCCGACAGCGTGGATGGAGCGTTATTTGTATGAGCAAGCAGGTTATCGAATTTGGCGGCGAAGCCGTCGGCGTTGTTGTCCCGGATGAAGATCGCTTCAAGTTCCTGGCGGTGAAGTATCACGTCTGGGACCTGGACGCGAAGCGCTTCGGCTCGGCCGATGAAGCGCGCGCCGCAATCCGGCAGCTGTTGGCCCACCAGGCCGTCCAGGCCAAGCGGCAGAACCACAGCGCCGCTGCCTGAAGCCGCACTTGAAGCGGATGAGAAAAGCCGGTTTCGGCTTTTCTCCCGCATCCACCGCGAAGACATCCGCAAATCTTGCCGCATCGGCCGCACGCAATTGCCCGCGACATCGGTCAATTCCCCACTATAATTATATGTTGGCAGTACGTTTCTTGTGCTATGCCAATATATATTTGCATTTGCGCGGATGATTCCCGTTTTCTGGGGTGCCGCCGCAGGGAAAGCGTGCCGGAATGCTGACGAAGAAGGGAAAGTACGGCCTGAAGGCCTTGGTCGATCTTGCTCGGCTGGAGCCGGGGGAAACTGCCTTCATTACCGAGATCGCGCAGCGCAACAATATTCCCAAGAAGTTCCTGGACACGATCCTGCTTGAGCTGCGCAACGCCGGCATGCTGCGCTCGAAAAAGGGGCCCGGCGGCGGCTACTCGCTCTCGCGGCCCGCTTCGGAAATCCGTATCGGTCACGTGATCCGCACGCTGGACGGGCCGCTTGCGCCGATCCGCTGTGCGAGCCGCACGGCCTACGAGGTCTGCGAAGATTGTAACGATCCCGAGACCTGTCAGGTGCGGGTATCGATGACGACGGTCCGTGATGCCGTTGCCGCCATTCTTGATTCGATGACGCTCGAAGAATTCGCGGCCGACAAGTCGATGCCGCTGGAAATGGAAGAAAAGCGCGCCGGCTGACGAAAACGCCGCGGTTCACGCCAGTTTTCCCCCGAACTCTGCTTCCAAGACTTGGTTTGCCAAGAAAAAGCGCTTATCTGCCGTCAATGGTCTGGCGGGCAAATTCGTGCCTGTTGCTTAAGTCTTCGCAGAATTGGGGTCATCATGGGTTTGAGACATGCATCGGCGGATGATCGCACTGCACTTGCGGCTTTGGAGTCGATCGGCCGGACGCTGACGACCGCGATGGCCGGCATCAGGGCGCTGGCGGACCAATTTGGCGCTGACGAAGTTTTTGCGCGCAGCGTCGTCGAAGCCGTCGAACTGATCGGCGAAAGCCAGGGGCGCGTCGTCGTCTCCGGCGTCGGCAAGAGCGGCCATATCGGCCGCAAGATTGCAGCCACGCTGGCATCGACCGGAACATCCGCCTACTTCGTGCACCCGACCGAAGCGAGCCATGGCGACCTCGGCATGGTCACCTCGCAGGACGTGCTGATCCTGCTCTCCTGGTCGGGCGAGACGGCCGAGCTTGCCAACATGCTCACCTATGCCAAGCGCTTCAACGTGCCGATCGTCTCGATCTGCGCCAACCGCGACAGCGTGCTTGCCCGCAACTCGGAAGTGCCGATCGTCTTGCCGAAGGTTCAGGAAGCCTGTCCGCACGGCCTCGCGCCGACGACCTCGGCCATGCTGCAACTCGCCATCGGCGACGCGCTCGCCATCGCGCTTTTGGAGCGGCGCGGCTTTTCGGCCGAGGATTTCAAGACTTTTCATCCGGGCGGCAAGCTCGGCGCGCAGTTGCGGCTTGTTCGCGAGCTGGCGCATGACGGCGCCCAGATGCCGCTTCTCAGCGTCGGACGCCCGATGAGCGAGGCGCTGATCGAGATGTCGTCCAAGGGTTTCGGTGTCGTCGGCATCATCGACGATGGCGGCAAGCTGGCCGGCGTGATCACCGACGGCGACCTGCGTCGTCACATGTCCGGCGACCTGCTGCTGCAACCGGTCGAGGCGGTGATGTCGCGCAATCCGCGCGTGATCCGCGGCGACGTGCTTGCAAGCGGCGCCATGGAATTCATGCAGCAGCATAAGGTGACCGTGCTCTTCGTCGTCGACGACGGCGGGGCGCCGGTCAGCATCCTGCATATTCACGACCTGCTGCGCGCCGGCGTCGTCTGAGACTGCCAAGGCGGCCCTCCGCCTGGCGAGAGCAGCCTACCCCTTCACCACGGCGGGCCAGTCGCTCGTCGTGCCCGGCTGCACCGGCCGTTCCAGATAGGTGGAAAGCACCACATAGCTGCGCGTCGCCTTGACGCCGGGCGTGTCGTAGAGCCGCGCCAGAAGCCCTTCGAGCGCATGCGTGCTTTCTGTGCGCACCTTGAGCAGCATGCAGGTGTCGCCGGCGACCGAGTGGATCTCTTCCACTTCAGGGCATTCCTCGATCGCAAGCAGCGCCTGCGTCTTGCCCCAGCCGGTCGTGTCGACATGGACGAAGGCAAGCAGCGTCTTTCCGACCGCGTCCGGATCGATGAGCGCCGACACGCGGCGGATCGCGCCCGAACGCCGGAGCCGCTTCACCCGTTCATGCGCCGCCGGCGGCGAAAGTCCGACGCGTTCGCCAAGCTCGGCATAGCTTGTGGTCGCGTCCTCGACGAGGACGCCTAATAGTTTTCGGTCCATCGCGTCGAGGTCGCGCTCCGGCGGACGCTTCCGCCGAACGTCATCTGTATTTTGGTCCATACCGAGAATTCCTCTTGTTGCTGAATTTCATTCTGCAAAAATGGAGGAATGACGAACATCAATCAACAAATTTCGCCAGATTCGATCGACAGGACCTCGATCGACAGGGCGCGCATCCCGCCCTTCGCCTATGTCCTGACCGTCTGCATCGGCGTCATCGGCTCCAACTCGCTGGCGCTTGGACCAATCGCGCCGGAGGTGGCGCGGAGCCTCGGCACGGATGTTCCATCGGTAATGGTCGCTTCGGCCGCCTTCGGACTAGGCACGGCCGTCAGCGCCATCTTCCTTGGCCGCTTCATCGACCGGTACGGCCCTCATCGCATTCTGGCTGCCGCGCTGTTGCTTCTGGCCGCCGGGCTCACCGGTAGCGCGCTTGCGCCCATGCTGGCGTTCCTGGTCGCCGCCCAACTCGTTGTCGGCGTCGCCACCGGCATTGCGCTTCCGTCGATCTACACGCTGGCCTCGGTCATCGCGCCGGCCGGACGGGAGAGCGAGACGATCGGCCTGGTGCTGACCGGCTGGACGCTCAGCATGGTGGCCGGCGTGCCACTATCGGCAGCGATTGCTGACTTCGGAGGATGGCGCGCCGTTTACTTCGTCGTTGCCGTAGCCACACTGGTTGCTTGCGCTGCCGTCAGGCTCGCGCCGGTGCGGGAAGGTCTGGCCGGCAAGACGACGTCGCCGCTCGCGGCGCTTGGCGTGCGTGGCGCCGGACCGCTGTTGATCGCCTGTGCCGCCTTCATGGCCGCCTTCTACGGCGTTTATGCCTATATCGGCGAACACCTGCACGCAGCGCTCGGGTTGCCCCTCAGCGCCAATGGCCTCGTGGCCGTTTCCTACGGCTTCGGCTTCGGTGCGGCGGCACTACTCGACCGGCTGATCGACCGCTTCGGCGCTGGCAGGTTGCTGCCTCTGATTTTTCTCGTCGTCGCCGGCGTCTATGCGGCGATGGCCGCCGTGAGTAGCTCCTACACGGCCATGCTGGTCGTCGTCTTTTTCTGGGGCCTTGCCAACCATTTTGGTCTCAACGTGCTGATCATGCGGCTGACGGGGCTCGATCCCACAAGGCGTGGCGCGATCATGGGGCTGAACAGCGGCGTCACTTATCTGTCGCTCTTTTTGGGAACGCTTGGTTTCGGCGTGGTTTATGGCGGGGCTGGTTTTTCCGCGCTGCCCTTGGCCGCGGCCGGCCTGATGCTGGTCGCCGCAATCGCCGCAGCGCTCGCGCCGCGCTAGGTCCCCGCGATGTGAAAACGGCTACCCTTGGCGGGAAGCGGAAGGCGCGCGTTTCGCAGGCCTTTGGCGCGGCGCGGGGTCAATAAAGGCGCCAGGTTCGTTGAGGCTGCTTTCGTTCAGCCGCCGGGCAATCGCTTCCGCGCCGGCATCGGTTCCGGCGCGGGAATAAAGGTTGCCGCGCACCTGGATCGACGCGGCAAGCAGGCGGAACATTGCGACACTAAGTTCAGGCTCCGGCGCCTGGGGCGCCTGCCAGAAACCGTCGAGTGGCTGCTGGTCGGTCAGACCGGCAATATCGAAGACGGCAGTGCCGAGCACCTTGACCGGCCGCCCCTGCTTCAGGGCGTGCAATCCGGCCGTCGAATTCACCGTGACCATGCCGGCGCTCGCCTCGCCAAGCGTATCGAGATTTCCGCCGTCCAGGTAGACGACGCGCCCGCTCAGGCCAAGCGCCGCTGCTCGCTGCTCGATGAAGCTGCGCCACGGGATCAGGTCGTTGTCGAGCGGATGCACCTTGAAGACCAGGCGTGCATTCGGCGCGGCAAAGGCGCCGAACGAGGTCAGGACGTCAGCGATTGCATCCTTCTGGCTGTGGAAGGGCGAATGCGCCCTGAGCTGAAAGTCGGTTTCGAGCTGAAGCGGATAGACGAAGTAGGGGGCATCGTCCGAAAGGAGCTTCGTAACGGTCGCCACCGCTTCCGCGCTGCGCCGTTTTTCGGATAGCAGCCGGCGCACCCAGCCGGCGTATTCGGCGAGCGGATGGAAAATCCCGTGACGGCGGTAGTGCGGAAACAGGAACCAGAAAAAGACGTTCGGCAGATTGTAGAGCAGATCGTAGCTTGCATCGGCGAGGAACGTCTGGCTGTAGCGCTTGCGCCAGTCCGGCTCCGGCAGGTTTGACGCTGCCGAAAGGATCTGACCGGCGTCGTTCGGAAAATGGGAGTTCGACGACATGCCGTTGCGCTCGAGCGTCAGCCAGTCCGGCCGCAGATAGCCCATTTCGACAATCGCGACACTGACGCCGGCGTGCCGGGCGACGGCGGTGGCCGCCCTGTGGTAGGGCCGCTCTTCGCCGAGAAACAGCATATCCGTGACGCCGTGGGCCGCGATGAATGCCTCGAGATAGCCGGGCCAGGCGGCCGCCGTGCCGCGATAGTTGAAGCCGCCCTTGCGGCGCCAGAAGATCTGGTCGCCGACGTTCAGATTGATCCTCAGGCAGCGGTGGCCGAGGGCTTCGAGCCGGTCGGCGATCTTGCGGAAGATCGGCGAGGAGGGGCCCTGCAGGAACAGGAAGACCCGCTGTCTCGGCCGTGCGGCCCCACCGGCCGATGTCGTCGAAGAGTTCTCCATCCGCAGACCACCGCTAGCGCAGCGTATCCTTTCTCAGGTTCGCGTGGTTGAGAAGCGCCTCGATCAGGTTCCAGGCCTCGACGCTGCTCGGTTCGGCCGGCTTATGGGACGACCGCTTCGCCTTGGCGAGCGGCACGATCAGATAGTCGGTGCGCGGATCCGGGAAGGGGTCGGCGAAGGATTTGAGCAGCGGTGCGTGATCGCCGTAGAAGACGAGCCAGACCGGACGGTCGAGCTTGTCGAGGTGTTCGCTCAATGTGTTGAGCGCCGCATCGGACTGCTCGAGGATGGCCAGATAGATGTCGACGGGATTGGTGAGGTCGCCGACGCGGCCCGGCTCCCATGGACCGTGATTGGCCATGGATGCGACGAAGATGAAGCCGCTTTCGTCTTCGGGCAGCTTCTCGCTTGCGTCGATCACCTTCGCCGCGAGCTTCTCGTCGGAGACGTAGGGTCCGTCTCGCTCTGGGCGATGGTCGAAACCGTCGAGCATCGTCAGCTTGGAGAAGCCGAGCTGCGGCATCGCCTTGTGCCTGAGGAAGAAGGTCCGGTCATAAGGATGGATGAAGTGGGTATTCCAGCCGGCACGCTTCAACTTTCCGGGCCAGACGACGTCGGCATAGTGCGATGCGCGCAGATAGGGATAGCTGGCGTCGACATGAATATCGTCGGGCACCAGGCCGCTGATCACGGCGAATTCGGTGCGCAGCGTATAGCCGCCTTCGAACACGCTGCTGAGCCGGCCCCACTGAACCGCCTCGCGCCGCAGCCGGTCGAGCGTCGGCAGTTTCAGCGTATCGACGCCGAAGTGCCGCATGTCGATGAAGGATTCCGATTGCCAGACGACGATCAGCGGCGAGCCGTCGTCACCGATCAGATCCTGCACGGCGGTCCGGACGATCTTGGAGAGATCCGCGACGATCTTTTCGCGACGCACACCGAGCCAGATGATGAAACGGAAGACGACCGAGCCGAAGGTACCGAAGCGCACCGTGTTCATCTTGACGTCGAGGACCTTGAGCAGCCGCTGTACCAGCGCGGCCGTCGGGCGGTTCACCGGGCCGTAGAAGAGCAGGAGCCAGGGACCATAGGCGATGCCGAGCATCACGAGGATCCAGAAGGCATTGCCCCGGTCCGGCAGAATCGCCGGCTCGAAATACATGTAAAGGCCGGAAACGCCAAAGACGTAGAGGAAGGCGACGGTCCAGAAGACGACGTTCAGTGAGCTCGCATAGAAGATCGTCTTGTACTTGAACACGTCGACGACCAGCGCGATGTCGGAAAAGATCAGCGGTTCACGGATGAACTTGAACTTGGCGCGGGAAATGCCGGTGAAGATGATGAAGAAGCTCATCGTGCCCGCCGCCGCATAGAGCGGACGCCAGGATCCGGCGAAGAAACCGGCAAAGACCAGAGCGATGACAGGCAGGCGGGCAAGCACGTCGATCACGTCCTGCGTGCGTCCGAAAGGCGAAGGATTGGCGCGCCGCTCCCGCTTCGGCAGAGCGAAACGGTCGGTGAAGAAGATCACCGCGCAGGACAGCAGATAACAACTAAGCGTCAGTGTTATCGGATAGTCGTGCAGCTGAAAGGGAAGCAACGCCAAGCGGAAACCTTCATGTCTTCATGCCGGCCGATGCCGCTTTATGCGGCACAGCGTCCGCCCGACACTTAGATCTTATCGATGCTAGGTACAAGCACCGTCAGGTCCGGTGCTCGGACACTCCACGATTATGCGTCGCCGTGTTGCCGCACCGCACAATCGCCCGGTCGAACCACCAGTTGAGCAGGGGACGAACGGCGGGAGCGAAGCGTCCAAGTAGAAACAATGTCGTGCCGAAATAGACTTCGAACCGGCCGCGGTCTGTTCCCTTGACGATCCGCTTGGCCACCGCTTCGGCCGGCCAGGGCCGGACCGTGCCCATGATCCTGGCGGCTTCCGGCGGGCGAGCCGCCAGCTCGCGCTGAAACTGCGGCGTTTCCGTATCCGGCGGAAAACAGACGGAAACACTGACGCCGTGCGGACGGGCTTCTGAACGCAGCGCCTGGGCGAAGCCGTGCACGGCGAACTTGGAGGCGCAATAGGCCGAATAACCATAGATGCCGAGTAGCCCTGCGCCGGACGAGATCATCATGATCCGGCCCCGACGGCGCCGCTTCATGCTGTCATAGACCGCCCGGACCGCATGCACCGTGCCGGAGAAGTTGGTGTCCATCTGCTGCCGGAACGAAGCGCTGTCGAGCTCCTCGAACCGGCCGGGTTCGACAATGCCGGCCGATGCTACCAGGATATCGCAGGGGCCGAAGGCCTGTTCGCACCGACGGATGGCCGCTTCGACATCGTTTTCCACCGCGACGTCGGCGGCCTCGATCCGGATGCTGTCGGCGTTCGCCCCACTGGATGCGATAAGTTTTGCCTGCGCGCCTTCCAGGAGGCCACGGGAGCGGGCAATCAGCGAGAGGCGCGCCCCGCGCGCCGCGTAGATCGATGCGACCGCAAATCCGATACCGCTCGAGCCACCGGTAATGATCACATGCGCCATGCTGGTATTCCGCTCCAGAGTTCGGGAGAGTGCGAAGCGGCTCTGCTTCCGCGACCACCTGACCCGACAGCAAATGCGATCGGGTCAGCGCGCCGAGAGCGCTTTCATCATCTGGTCGATGTCGATGCCGCCAAGGCCGAAGTTGCGTTCGGTAAGGTCGGCCAGACGCTCGGCCGTGAGTGTTACCGTGCGCCGGATCTGCTCTTCCGTGTGGTCGCTGGTGATGAAGAAGCGCAGCCGAGCCAGGCCTTCCGGGACCGCCGGGTGGATGATCGGCAGCGCATTGACCCCTTCGGCAAGCAGGTCGTTCGACAGCTGCACCGCACGCAGGGAATCACCAACCAGAACCGGAACCACGGAAAATCCGCTGCTGAGGCCGGTGTCGAGCCCCGCTTCCTTGGCAAGCTTGAGGAAGAGCGCGCCGTTGCGGCGCAGCGCCGCCGTGCGCGTCGGCTCCCGTTCCAGCACCTCCAGGCTTGTGGTTGCCGCGGCCGCCAGCACCGGCGCAAGGCCGACGCTGTAGACGAAGCCGCCGGCCGATGCCTTCAGCACCTCGACCAGCGCTTCGCTGCCGGCGATGTAGCCGCCGCAGCTCGACGTGGTCTTGGAGAGCGTGCCCATCCAGATGTCGATCTCGCGGGGATCGACGCCGAAATGCTCTGCAAGCCCGCGGCCGGTCTTGCCGAGAACGCCGAGCGAATGCGCTTCGTCGACCATCAGCCAGAAGCCGTATTCGGCCCGGAGCTTCAGAAGCGCCGGCAGGTCGGCGACATCGCCGTCCATCGAGTAGATGCCCTCGACGATGACCATGATGCGGCGATAGTCGCCGGCGACGGTGCGTAGCACGTGTTCGAGGTCGGCGACGTCATTGTGCTTGAACAGGCGTCGAGTCGCGCCCGAGAGCTTGACGCCGGCAAGGGCGCTGTTGTGGATGAACTCGTCGTGGACGACGAGGTCCTTCGGTCCCATCAGGCAGCTGATGGCGGCGACATTGGTGAGATAGCCGCTGACGAAGCAGACGGCGGCATCGACGCCATAGAAGCCGGCGATCTTCTCTTCCAGCGCCACATGCACCGGGCGCTCGCCGGCGACGAGGCGGCTCGCCGAGGCGGAAATGCCGAAGGTGCCGATGGTATCGCGTGCCCGCGCAAGCACCTCCGCATGGCGATTGAGGCCAAGGTAGTCATAGGAGGCGAAGTTGATCAGCTTCCGGCCGTCGATGACGGTGGTCGCGCCCGCCGCCGTCTGGTGCGCACGATAGAATGGATTGGCGATGCCGAGCTGCTCGCTTGCGAACTTCTGGGTCATCACCTGCTTGTATTCCGGCAGGTCTTCGAAACGGGCCTGCTGCCGGCGCGCCGGCGGCGGCATCTCCCGCTCCGAGCGCGCCATGCGGTTGCGCTCGGAGGATTGATGCGTGTTTCTCATCCGGTCCAGCAGGTTCTCTTTGAGGCTGCTGGTCATCTTGGATGCGCCTGGACCGTTTCCGTTCGTGCTCATTGGCCTTGTGCTTTTTCCTTCGCCGTTCCGACGTGCCGCTGCGCAAGTTCGCTGACAATCTTGTCGTCGGCGGGCTCGGCATCGTCGCTCTGGTCGCGCTTGCTCACCTTCTCATAGAGCTTGCGGGCGACATCGCCAACCGTCGTGTTGTCGGCGACGCCGCTGAGCGGCATGTCGAAGCCGGTGTTCTGCTGGAAGCTCATGCCGAGTTCGACGGCCATGAGGCTGTCGAGCCCGATTTCCTTCAGAACCTTGCTGCGCGTGACCGTATCCTTCGATACGCGCAGGATTGCGGCGATTTCGCCGGCGACGAGGTCGAAGAGAATGTCTTCGGCTTCCTGTGGCGACTTGCCCTCGATCATCGCGACGAGGTCCATCTTGGTGCCTTCGCCGCCCGTCGCATGCTGGTCGGCGCTGCGCAGGATGACTTCGAAGAGCGCGTTCTTGGCGACAGGCAGATTGCGTGCCGCCGACCAGTCGATCTCCGAGATCATCACGGTTGCCGCATCGACGGTGCCTGGATCGAAGGCCAGGTGGCTCTCGACCATGTCGAGTGCCGTCTGCGCCTTCAGCGCGGTCTTGCCGATGCGCTTGGCGAGGATGTCGTTCACATCCGTGTTCTGGACCAGATAGCCCCTGTCGGCGATGGCGCCGAACCCGACGGCGAGACCCGCAAGGCCGCGTGCGCGACGGGCGCGGGCGAGACCTTCGAGATAGCCGTTGGCCGCGACGTAATTCGCCTGTCCGGGGTTGCCGACGAGTGTCGTCGCCGACGAGAACAGGATGAAGTTGTCGATCTTGTCGTTGCTGGTCAGTTGATCGAGAACCGCGGCACCCTTGGCCTTGGTGTCGATGACCGGCCGGTTTCGCTCGCGGTTGAGGTTGCTGATCAGCGCGTCGTCGAGCACCATTGCGGCATGGACGATCGAGCGCAGCGGTGCCACTGCGCGCAACGTCTTGAGCAGGCGCTCCGTCGCTGCCGGATCGGTGACGTCGCAGGCATGAACCGTGGCGGATACGCCAGCCTTCGTCCAAGCTTCGATCATTGCCGTCGTTTCGGCGTCCGCCAGGCCGCGGCGTGAGCAGAGCGCGACCTTCGTCGCACCCTTTTCGACGAGCCAGTTGGCGGCAGCCAGGCCGAAACCGCCGATGCCGCCGACGACGAGATGCATGCCGTTCGGATCGACCTTCATGCCGCCATGCGGACGCTTGGCAACGCGGTGCGTGCCGGCGACCGGAGGAAGCACGACGATCTTGCCGATATGCCCGGCATTCTGCATCAGTCGGAAGGCGTTGCCGATCTCGTCGAAGTCGAAGGCGCGATAGGGAAGCGGCGTCAGCTTGCCGTCTTCGAACAGTGCTCCGATCTCGGTGAAGATCCGCTTGGTCAGCTTCGGCTGATTGACCAGCAACTGGTCGGCGTCGATGCCGAAATAGCTGACATTGCGGCGGAACGGCCGAAGGCCGATCTTGCTGTCGGCGTAATAGTCGCGCTTGCCAAGTTCAAGGAAGCGGCCAAAGGGCTTCACCAGCGCCAGGCTCTGCTCCATGGCCTCGGCGAACAGCGAGTTGAGCACGAGATCGACGCCTTCACCGCCCGTCACGGCGCGAACGTCGTTGACGAAATCGAGCGAACGGGAATCGAAGACGTGATCGGCACCCAGCATCGACAGGAAGCGACGCTTCTCGCGCGATCCTGCCGTGGCGATGACCTTGGCGCCCTTCAGCTTTGCGACCTGCAGCGCGGCAAGGCCGACGCCGCCGGCGGCGCCATGGATGAGGATCGTTTCGTCAGGCTGGATCCGGCCAAGCTCGACCATCGCATAATAGGCAGTCAGGAACGCGACCGGAACCGTCGCCGCGGCGACGGGGCTGACCGATTGCGGCAACCTGGCGACGCCGGCGCGCGAAACGACCGCGTGGGTCGAGAAGGCGGAGGATGCAATCGCCATGACGGCATCGCCCACGGCGAGGTCATCGACGCCGTCGCCGACCGCGACCACGTGGCCGGAAAGCTCCATGCCGATCGTCGCGCCTGCGAAGCCGTCTTCGAGCGCCTCTTCCGGCAGAAGGCCCATCGCCCACATTACGTCGCGGAAGTTGAGGCCGGTGGCTGCGACCGCGACGACGACTTCACCCGGGCCTGCCGAGGGGATGTCGCTTTCTTCCCAGACGATGCTGCCGACCTGAGAGCTGACGCGCTGGCGGATGGTTGCAGCCTTGAAGTCAGCCGTTGCCGCGTGCGCATTGTCGACTGGGCCAGGCACGGCGCGGATCTCCGAAAGCGCAGCGCCAGCCTCGCCTTCGAGCAGCCATTCGCGGTTTACTCCCATCGCGCCAAGCAGCGGCAATGCCGCAGCCATCTCAGCATCCGTCGTCGGTGAACCGTCGATGTCGAGCGAGTGGACGTCGAGGAACTCGTATTCGTTCTGAAGCACGCGTGCGAAAGCCCAGAGGCCGGCATTGACGCCGTCGCTTGCGACCGCCGCGCCGACCGTCCGGCTGGCGATCGGTGCGCCGCCCGGCGCGACAAGCACGAGACGGGGCCGTTTGTCGTCCGCTGGCTCCGTACCGCCGATATGCTGGCGCAATGCTTCGGCAAACGTGCCGAGCGCGAGGATCTGTGTTTGTAGAGAGGCGGAATCGTCGGTGCGCGACGCGGCCGCCGGCAAGGCAAGGAAGACTGCCCGAAGCGGTTGGCCCCCCAGCGTCTCGAGGGCTGGCAGGAGCGCGGCCTTGTCCGCAGCCGCGTCGCCGGTCAGGCTGACGCGAATGGCTGAACCAGAGGGCTCGCGCTGTTCGTGCCCCGCGATCTCCAGCAGCAGGTGGGGGACGGATGCCGGCACCGCCGCGTCTGCGGCAGCAGTTGCTGCGCCACGTGCTTCGAGCAGGATGACGTTGCCGCTTGCACATTCGCGGTCGGCAATGTCGGTGTCCCGCAGGTCGAGATCGTCGAGGCATTTCTGCCAGTGCGGCGCCGCCGCGAGGTTGCCGATCGGAAACTCCGCCGTCTGGCTGCGCGCGAACCAGCCCTCGGACAGGCCAAGCGCGAAGTCGTTGAACAGCGATGGCGCGCTGACCGCGGCAATCAGCCCACCCGTAGGGCGCAGTGCCGTGCGCAACGCTGTGCGAACCGCCACATCGTCCTCGATCAGGCCGTAGAACCCGTCGGACGCGCTGACAGCAAGATCGAAGGCCGCAAGCGTCGCGAGTTCGCCCTTCTTGAGGATGTGTACATGGGCGTCGTTTTCGAAGGCTAGCTCAAGGCCGCGCTGGGCGTTATCGCGAGCTTCGAACACGGTGAGGCTTGCACCATGCTTTTCGGCAAGAGTGGCCAGACGCTTAGTGAAACCAGCGGATACGCTGCCGAGTTCGACGATGCGCAGGCGCGCTCCGGCGGACTGTGCCGATAGGGCCGTTTCGAGAGCCTCCAGCACGAAGGCCATGCGCTGGCGGCTTGCCTCCGAATGAACCGCCTGATGGTCGATCGTGGCGTCGCTGATGAAGCTCGATCCCGAGGCCGCTTCGTCGCCCGCATGCAAGGCGTCGATGCGGGCAAGGGCTTCCGCATAGGCGTTATTGATCAGCACGGCCTCGACGGCGCGGTCAGGCCGTTCGCCGTAAAGCTCGCTCAGAATTTCAGGCACGCTCGGCAGGTTGAATTCCTGCGCGACGGTCCACACACCATCCTTGTGCTCACAGAGCCCGGCATCTTCGAGCACGTAGAGGCAGCTCGTCAGAAAACACTGGAAGGCGAAATCGCCAGGCAGATTGCCGCCCTGGATCGTGGAACGCCCCTTACCGAGCTTGAGGGCGATCTCCTGGCAGGCGCGGTAGATCGCGGCATTGAAGAGCAGCGTCGCATTGTCGACACCAGCCTCGCCGGGGGCCGGCATTGCGATCGATACCGGCACAAGGCTGTTGCGCAGAAGGCCTGGCAGGGCGACTTCCGATTGTACTGCCTCGTAGTGGAAGGACAGCGCATCGAGCGTCTTGTGCTTGCGCAGATAGGTGCGGCGGAAACGGCAATCCTCGAAATGCGCGATCGGCTCGCCCGACTGGCCGAAGAAGTGGAACTTCGCCTTGATCGAATTGGTGCTGACGCGTTCAATTTCGATCATCGCGCGCGCGATCGGCAGGCCGCCATTGACGACACGAACCGAACCGAAGCGGACGGGAATATAGGGTGCGCCACTCTTGTCGCCGGTGAATCGGTCGAAGAGCGCGACCAGCCCGTGGAAGGTCGCATCGACCGAGATCGGGTTCAGGGCATAGCTGACCAGCGGGTGTCCGGTGGCTTCGGCCGTCTTCAGCTCGACATCGACCAGGCGGTCGCCATAGGCAACCGCTTTTGCGAGCAGCTGGAAGCGAGGACCGTAGTCGAGGCCGAATTGCCGCGCCGTCTCATAGGCGCGACCCGGTGCCACCGTTGCCGTCTTGGCGAGGCCTGCGAGCGACGGATAGGCGCGGTCCCCGGCCGGCAGCGGCTTGCGGCAGCGGGCAACCGCGTGCACGGCCCAGTCGTCTTCCGACAGCCGTTCACGCGAGCGGATTTCGAGGTCGCCGGTCTCTGGCGAAAGGACGGTCGACAGCTCCATGATTTTTGTGTCGCTGAGTTCCAGCGGCCGGACGATTTCGAGATTGGTGATCTCGACTTCTTCGCTGCCATAGAACTGCTGTGCCGCAGCAACGGCGATCTCGATGAAGCCGCTGCCCGGCAGGATCGCCTTGCCGTCCACCACGTGTTCGGCAAGATCCGGGAAGAGATGGGCGTCGATATGGTTTTTCCAGCTGCCGCTGTTCGGATCGCTGCGCCAGCCGGTCAGGCGGTATGGTCTGGCAATCCGGCCGAACAGGTCGGTGGCATCAGTTGTTGCCGCTGGGCGCAGTTCGACGGGCTCGAAGGGCAGGCTTGGCAGGGCGATCGATGCATTGCGCTTGCCGAATACCCGGGTCGTATCCACGACGGCGCCGTGCGCAACGGCGCGTGCCATCGCGGCCGAGATCGGATCCTGGCCGCTTTCGGCGACGTCTCTGAGCAGCGTGGGCACCACCATGCCGGGGGCTGCTGCCTGCTTGATCGTCTCCTTGACGTAGGACGACAGGATCGGGCGCGGCGAAATCTCGATGAACAGGCGGCAGCCCATTTCGATCGCGGCTTCCGCAGCCGCCTGGAAGCGGACCGGCTCGCGAACGTTCTTCCACCAGTATTCCGGATCGAGCTGCGTGCCCTCGAGCGCGGCACCCGTGACCGTCGAAAGATAGGCGAGTTCGGTGCGGCGCGGTGCGATATCGGGGATGTCCGAGAGGAAGGCATCCTTCGCCCGATCGATGATCGGATGATGGAACGGATAGTTGATGTCGAGGATCTGGACCGGGATCTTCGCCTTGCGGGCGGCATCGCGGAAGGCCGAGATCTGGTCGGCCGGGCCCGAGATCGTCACGGAATTATGGGCGTTGACCGCAGCAACGCAGAGTTCGTCAAGACCGCGAGCCTCGGCAAAGGCGCGAGCAGCCTCTTCACCGAGCATGACGGCCGCCATCGTGCCGTGGCCGGCAAGCAGGTCCTGATGCAGCGAACGTTTCGCAACGATCGAAACGGCATCGACGAGCGACAGCGCGCCGGCGGCATAGGCCGCGGCGATTTCGCCGACGGAGTGACCGAAGACGGCGACCGGCTTGATGCCCATGGCAACCAGCGAATCCGACAGGGCGGCCTGCACCGCAAACAGCAGCGGCTGGGCGATCTTCGTGTCGGCAAGCTTCTTGTCGAGATCAGGATCGGTCAGGAGATCGGTGAGCGCGATATCCGAATGGAACTTGAACAGCGCGCTGACCGAGGTGAAACACTGGCGGAAATGCAGGTTTTCGCGGAAGGCTTCCACACCCATGCCGGCCCATTGCGAGCCGTTGCCGGAGAACACGAACGCGACCTTGGCGTCGCGAACGACGGCCTCGCCGACCTCACCGATATCCGAGCCGGGCTTTTCCAGGTGGCTGGCGATCGCACGGACGATATCTTCGGGCTGGTCGCTGCGAGCGGCAAACCGATGGCGCATATGGGTGCGGTTGGCACCCGATGCGGCGATCATCGCACGGGCTTCACTCTTGGAAGCATGCGCGAAAGCGGTCTTGTAATCCTTGAGAAGGGCTTCCAGGCTCGACTGCGTATGAGCGCTTGCGAGGAACACATGTCCCGAAGACGACGGGTTTGCGGCCTTTTCATCGGCGGCCGGTTCCGGGTCGCTGATAACGACGTGCGCATTGGCGCCGCCGAAGCCGAACGAGTTGATGCCGGCAAGGCGCGCGCGCTTACCGCGCAGAAGCTCGATCGGGTTTGCCGTGACGCGGACGTTCAGACCATCGAAGTCGATATGCTCGTTTGGCGTGTCGAAATGCAGCGAAGCCGGCAGGTAGTTGTTCTCAAGCGCCATCATGGCCTTCAGCATGCCGAAGAGGCCGGAGGCGGGTTCCGTATGGCCGATGTTCGACTTGATCGAGCCGATCGGCACAGGCGCCCGGCGCTTGGCGCCGATGACCGTTCCGATCGACCAGACTTCCGCCGGGTCGCCGACCTTGGTGCCGGTACCGTGGCCTTCGACGAAGGCCACCTGATTGGCGTCGATGCCGTTTCCTTCGTAGATCGCTCTCAGCAGGTTGGCCTGGGCTTCGCGCGACGGCAGCGAAATGCCGTTGGTGCGGCCGGCTGAATTCACGCCGGTCGCGACGATGCGCGCATAGCTGCGGTCTTTCTCGCGGCGCGCCCGATCGGAACGGCGCAGCACGAAGACCACGCCGCCTTCGGCGCGCACGTAGCCGGCGCCGTCGTTGTCATAGGCGCGGCAGAGGCCTTCCGGCGACAGCATGCGTGCCTGGGCGAAGCCGACGAAGGGCAGGGGGTGGGCAAGGATGTTGACGCCGCCGACGATCGCCGTGTCGATCTCCCCGGCGTTGAGCGCCCGCATCGCCTGGTCGAGGGCGACCAGCGAGGAGGAACAGGCGGTGTCGACCGTCATGCTCGGGCCGCTGAGGCCGAAGATGTGCGAGATGCGGTTGGAGACGATCGACAGGGTGTTGCCGGTCATGAAGTACGGGCCAGCCGCGGCCGGATCCTCGACCGTCAGGTTGGCGTGGTCGAGGCTCGATGCGCCGATATAGACACCGACGTTTTCGCCGTGCAGCGACGTCGCCGAGATGTTGGCGTCTTCAAGCGCCCGCCAGGCGAGCTGGAGCAGCACGCGCTGCTGCGGGTCCATATACATGGCCTCGCGCTGCGACATGCCGAAGACGGCCGGATCGAAATCATAGAGTTGATCCAGCACGCCGGCCGCGAAGGAATAGGTCTTCCCCTGCGTGCCCATGACGGGATGCCAGAATCGCGCCACGTCCCAGCGATCCGATGGAATGCTGGTGACGGTGCACTTGCCCTGACGTAGAAGTTTGAACAACGCCGAGGGCGATTCTGCTCCAGGGGCGAGGCATGCACGCCCAATAATCTCAACAGCCATGTATGATCGAACGCTCTAAAATGCCGTTAAAGTTGCACCTGCGATTGCGCGGCGGAAGTTGAAATGCAATCGCCAATCGTCATGCTTGCGGGCTATCCCCAGCTATATTCGTTCCGCCTCATTAGTCAGCTTTTAACTTAAAGTCCCTAGCTTTCAACCCCAAAGACTGAAGATATACACGCTGTCAACGCCAGTCCAAGTCGGATTGGGCGACAAACCACGCTCAAGGTATCGAAGGTATGACCAGAAAGACGCGGGCTCAAATAAATTGCCCGTCTTGGTCTTGAGGTGACTTGTTGTGGGACGGTGATTGTGCTTTTCAGAGACCGGCGAAATTCCCTGCCGGGGGATGATGCGGCGCGGAACCATGAGCAAAATCATGGCTGTGCCGAATGTGGAGTGTCGTAGTTGAAACGAGTCAGTGCCCTTCTGCTTTGTTCCGCCCTCGTCGGATGCCAGGCTGTGCCTGGTGAGGGGCCGTTGGCCGGAGCGATCGTCAAGGACGCCGGCCAGTCAGGCGCCGAGATCGGCCGCCAGAATGCAACGGTTTTCGACATCGTCGATGTGGACGGACGCTCCGCGCGTCTCGTTTCCGATTATGTCTCCTCGACGCTTAATCGCCGTTTCGGCATTGGCGGCGGTGTTGGCCGCGTCGTCATCGGCGTTGGCGACCAGCTTAAGGTCTCGATCTTCGAAGCCGGCAGCGACGGCTTGTTCTCGACGCAGGACTCCAAGCAGACGAGCATCGATCTCGTCGTTCAGCCGGATGGCAAGGCTGCCATCCCCTATGTCGGCCCCGTCAAGTTTGCCGGCCTGACACTGGAGCAGGCGCGCCAGGAAATTCTGGAAGCGCTGAAGCAGAAGGCGGTTGAGCCCGACGTCATCGTCACGAGCATGAGCACCGCATCGCGTAACGTTACGGTTTCGGGTGCCGTCGGCAAATCGTCGGTGGTGCCGCTGAGTCTCGTCGACGAAACAATCAATGAGGTCATCGCCAAGGCCGGTGGCCCGGTCGCGCAGCCCTATGAAACCTTCGTCACATTGGTGCGCGGCAAGAAGACCGGAACGGTTCTCCTGAAGTCGATCATCGAGAACCCGTCGGAAAATATCCACGTCAAGCCGGGCGACCAGATCTTCGTGACGCGCGATCCGCGCCGCTTCACGATCCTCGGTGCGGTCAAGGCCAACCAGCGCGTCGAATTCGGCGCCAACGATCTCAATCTGCTCGAGGCGATGGGCCTTGCGGGCGGTGGCTCGGACTACACGCTCGACATGAAGGGCTATTTCATCTTCCGTTACGAAGAGCCTGATGTGGTCATGAGCCTGCTCGGTCAGCAGCGTTTCAACGAAATGCTGCGTAAGGGCATGAAGACCGACAGCGTGGGGCGCTACCCGATCGTCTACCGCTTTGACATGAGCAAGCCTGACAGCCTGATTGTCGGCCAGACCTTCCCGGTCAAGAACCGCGACGTCATCTATGCCTCGCGTCACCCGTCGGTCGATTTCTCGAAGTTCCTGAACTTCGTCGCCCAGCCGGTCGGCATCGCCAATTCCGGCTTCTCGATCGCAGATAACATCAACAATCTCGGAAACTGATCGTTTTCGATCGCATTTGTTCGAGGGCGTCCGCCATGGCCGACGCCCTTTTTGCTTATCTGCCCTTCCGATCTCGGAAGCCTGCGGAACTGGCTTGTCGTCGCTCAAATTCTGTGATTGATCTTGGACTTAAATCGATTTTGGTGATCGATAAGCAGTTGATCGTCCAGAGGTGAATGATGGCGGATAAAGCGTTGATCGTCGTGGATGTGCAGAACGATTTCTGCCCGGGCGGAGCGCTTGGTGTTGCGGGCGGCGACGAGATCGTGCCGATGATTAACGGGCTGATCGGCCGCTTCGAGCATGTGGTTCTGACCCAGGATTGGCATCCCTCCGGCCACTCCAGCTTTGCCTCCAGCCATCCCGGCAAAAATCCCTTCGAAATGATCGCCATGCCCTATGGCGCGCAGACGCTCTGGCCGGATCATTGCGTGCAGGGCAGCGCCGGTGCCGATTTCCATCCGGCGCTCGAATGGATCCGCGCCGAACTTTTGATCCGCAAGGGTTTCCGCGCGCAAATCGACAGCTATTCCGCCTTCTTTGAAAACGACCGCCGGACGCCGACCGGCCTTTCCGGCTATCTCAGGGACCGCGGTATCAAAAAGGTGACGCTCTGCGGGCTCGCGACCGATTTCTGCGTCGCCTTCTCCGCGCTCGACGCGGTGGCGCAGGGATTCTCGACCACGGTCGTTCTCGATGCCTGTCGGGGCATCGACCTCAACGGCTCGCTTCATGCCATGGTGACGCGTATGCGTGATGCCGGCGTCGAGCTGAACTAGCCGAGATGATCTAGCCTCGCCCAAGAGGAAGGAGCAATTTCACCGATGACGAAGACCGATATCGCCAGGCGCGTCTACAATCATGCCTGGAAACTCGACCCGATCGTACGCAGCCTGCTGGACACGGATTTTTACAAGCTCCTGATGCTGCAGATGATCTGGCAGCTCTATCCGGATGTCGATGCGACCTTCTCGCTGATCAACCGCACGAAGACGGTGCGGCTCGCCGACGAGATCGATGAGCAGGAACTGCGCGAGCAACTCGATCACGCGCGCGAACTGCGTTTCTCCAAGAAGGAAATGATCTGGCTTGCGGGTAATACCTTCTATGGCCGCAAGCAGATCTTCTCGCCGGAGTTTCTCGCCTGGCTCGCCAAGTTCCGCCTGCCGGATTATGAGCTGAAACGCAGCGACGGCCAGTTCGAGCTGACCTTCCGCGGCCGCTGGGCGGAGACCACCATGTGGGAGATCCCGGCGCTGGCGATCATCAACGAGCTGCGCTCGCGCTCGGCGATGAAGGGCCTCGGTCCCTTTACCCTCGATGTGCTCTATGCCCGCGCCAAGGCCAAGATGTGGTCCAAAGTCGAGCGGCTGCGGCAGTACCCTAACCTCAGGATCTCCGATTTCGGCACGCGCCGCCGCCACAGCTTCCTTTGGCAGCGCTGGTGCGTCGAGGCGTTGAAGGAAGGGATTGGCAGTTCGTTCTCCGGGACCAGCAATGTCTTGCTCGCCATGGACAACGATCTGGAGGCGCTTGGTACCAACGCACACGAATTGCCGATGGTGGCCGCGGCCCTTGCCCGCAACGACAAGGAACTGGCCGCCGCCCCCTACAAGGTGCTGCAGGACTGGAACCAACTCTATGGCGGCAATCTCCTGATCGTGCTGCCCGATGCCTTCGGCACAGCGGCGTTCCTGCGCGACGCGCCGAAATGGGTGGCGGACTGGACGGGCTTTCGGCCGGACAGCGCGCCGCCGATCGAAGGTGGCGAAAAAATCGTCGCCTGGTGGAAGAAGATGGGACGGGATCCCCGGGAAAAGCTGTTGATCTTCTCCGATGGTCTCGACGTCGACACGATCATCGAGACGTACCGCCACTTCGAGGGGCGCGTGCGCATGAGCTTCGGCTGGGGCACCAACCTCACCAATGATTTTGCCGGTTGCGCGCCGACGGAAATCAGCGGCCTCAGTCCGATCTCGATCGTCTGCAAGGTCAGCGAGGCCGATGGCCGGCCGGCGGTAAAACTCTCCGACAATCCGCGCAAGGCGACCGGTGACCCGGCCGAGGTCGAGCGCTACCTCAAGTTCTTCGGCTCGCAGGATTTCGTGGAGCAGGCGGTCAAGGTCTAACCGCCAAGTAACGCCAAGTACGAAACGAGCGCATCAAAAAAAGAAACCGGCAGGAGCCGGTTTCAAAAGGGGATCAAAGATGTTGCGATTGTCCATCATCGCAATATCAAATCTGGCAGTGGAATCTTAAGGTTGCGTTAATATGCCAACCTGCCGTTGCATTTTGCTTCTCTAGAATACGAACATGTAGAGAAGGATGATGACGATGAGCGGCACGCCCATAAGCCAGAGAACGATACCTTTCATTGAGAAGCCTCCGCGTTGCTGCCTTTGAAACGTTAACGCAGCATCGGGAAATACGTTCCGCGTGTCAGCGAGGGAGGCTCTCGTTTCGGTTTATCGCCAGCAGCCTCGCTTCGCCCTTGTTCAAGAAGTAGGCCTTGTCGAAAAGCCGGAGATCGACGGGGTTCGGCATCCGGATATCGTCCAGGTCCGGAAGTGGTTTCACGGCGGCTTCGAAGGATCGATCGATCTGCGAGATGAAGATGATGATCAGCCCGCGTTGCCGCGCGAATGCCCTCAATTTGCGCACCTGATCGCCAAGTGCGGGATTGTCACGTCGCTGATCGAGAAGCTGGAGGTAATCGACGACCACCAGCGTGCCGGGATCGGCCTTGGACAGCTTGCCGACGATATGGTCGGCGCTGATCGTGTCGGAGCAATCGATCTCGAACAGCGGGGCAAACCGGCCATGGTCGGCCCTGATGGCCGCAAAACGCTCGATGACGTCCGTCACGGTATATTCCAGTGTGAAGAAGTAGGCGCGATGGCCGGCCCTCATCGCCTCTACGGCAAGCTCGAGGCTCTTCAGCGTCTTGCCCTGGCCGGGGCGTGCGGCGAGGACCACGAGATCTCCGGGAGCGAGCCGGGCAAGCATACTCGCCGCGGTGCCGGCAGTCGCTTGTCGTGCCGCAAGCAGGCTCCAAGTGGAGTAGCCCTCCTGAACGGCAATGCGATCAAGCGCTTCATGGAGCGGGATGGCTTCTTCACGGCACAGGCGTTTCGCCCTGCGTTTCAAATGGTAGATCGGTGCAGTCAGTTTCATCGGCAACCTCCTGGTACGAGCGATCGTCGCAGTCCCTCCTTGTGCGCATTGCCCCAACAGTCGGTTCGATGATGAGAGTGCCCGGTATGAAATCTACTTTCCCAATCGGAGGGGGGAGGCGTGGGCGCGCCCGAATCGCAGCATAACGCAGATGGCAGCAGGCGAAAATTGCATCCGATGAGAAATTCTGCGGCCTGGGGCGCGTCTTTCGCGGGCGCCGTAGATCCTGCTCGTTTGGGGCGATAGGACAGGCGAAAACATTCGCAGACCGCAAAAGCACGCGGTGCTACGAGCGAGTATCAATTTGATTTCTTTAAGAGAAAACTGGTGCTGCTAGAGAGATTTGAACTCTCGGCCTCTCCCTTACCAAGGGAGTGCTCTACCCCTGAGCTATAGCAGCATCTGGCGGCCGGTTCGTGTGTCAGCCGCATCAAGCGAGGGGGCTATTGCCATAGCTCAGCGGCGAGTGCAAGCCGCAATTCGAAGTTTTTCGCGAAGAGCTGTGAGAAAAGTCACCGGTGCTTCCGAAGACCCTGGTTTTGCGCTATGGCATGGGCATGCAAACAGACGACGAAGAAGGCGGCAAAGCCGTGCCTCCGCCTGACGAACGGCAGGCGGATGGCAAGGTGCGCCAGAAAAAGATAAAGGATACAACCGAGGCGGACCTGAAAAAGGCGCGTCTTGCCAGGACCTTGCGCGACAACCTCATGCGCCGCAAGCAGCAGATGCGGGCGCGCCGATCTGGCGCTGCCGATGACGTCAGCGGTCTTCCTGCCGCAAAAACGGACGAATCCCAAGATTAGTACGGGCAGGAAGCGGCATCGCCGCTTCGTTCTCAATTTGCCGGTGGCATCTCCATCGGCGTTCGATTGCACAGGTCCGTTAAATCGGGACCGATCGCGGGGGAAAACTGTGCAGCGACCTAAATGTTACAGCGCCAGGCGTCCGAAGGGATGCGCGGCGTTCAAGGCACTTCTAATTTCGCGGCGTCTCCACTAAAGAGGCGCCTTCAGACAACATCGGATTATTTTGGAAAGGCGGGCCAAGCCCGTTCGAGAGGCCTCATGGATCGCATCAGGATTGTAGGCGGCAACAAGCTCAACGGCGTCATCCCGATTTCGGGCGCCAAGAATGCGGCCCTGCCGCTGATGATTGCGTCGCTTCTGACCGACGACACGCTGACGCTCGAAAACGTGCCGCATCTGGCCGACGTCGAGCAGCTGATCCGTATCCTCGGCAACCATGGCGCGGATATCTCCGTCAACGGTCGCCGCGAGCGCCAGGGCGAGAGCTACGCCCGCACCATCCATTTCACCTGCCGCAACATCGTCGACACGACCGCCCCTTACGAGTTGGTCTCGAAGATGCGCGCGAGCTTCTGGGTTATCGGCCCGTTGCTTGCCCGTGAAGGCAAGGCGCGGGTATCGCTGCCGGGCGGTTGCGCCATCGGCACGCGTCCGGTCGATCTCTTCATCGAAGGCCTGCAGGCGCTTTCCGCCAACATCGAGATCGACAGCGGTTACGTCAACGCGACGGCGCCGGCTGGCGGCCTGATCGGCGCGCGCTACACCTTCCCGAAGGTGTCGGTCGGCGCCACCCATGTGCTGATGATGGCAGCGACGCTTGCCAACGGCACCACGGTGCTCGGCAACGCCGCGCGCGAGCCTGAAGTCGTCGACCTCGCCAACTGCCTGAACGCCATGGGCGCCAAGATTACCGGCCAGGGAACCTCGACGATCACCATCGAGGGCGTTCGCTCGCTCTCCGGCGCCCGTCACCGCGTTCTTCCCGATCGCATCGAGACCGGCACCTACGCCATGGCCGTTGCCATGACCGGTGGCGACGTCATCCTCGAAGACACCGACATGGCGCTGCTCGACACGGCGCTGGAAGCGATCCGCCGCGCTGGCGCCGAGATCACCGAGACCAACAGCGGCATCCGCGTCGTGCGCAACGGCGCCGGCATTAAGCCGGTCGATATCGTCACTGATCCCTTCCCGGGCTTCCCGACCGACCTGCAGGCGCAGTTCATGGGTCTGATGACCATGGCGAAGGGCACCTCGCACATCACCGAGACGATCTTCGAGAACCGCTTCATGCACGTGCAGGAACTCGCCCGTCTCGGCGCCAAGATCTCGCTTTCCGGCCAGACGGCGAAAATCGAGGGCGTCAGCCGCCTGAAGGGCGCGCCTGTCATGGCGACCGACCTTCGCGCCTCCGTCTCGCTCGTCATCGCCGGCCTAGCCGCCGAAGGCGAGACCATGGTCTCGCGCGTCTATCATCTCGACCGCGGCTTCGAGCGGCTCGAAGAGAAGCTTACCCGGTGCGGCGCGCACGTCGAGCGCGTCAGCGACTGATTTGAACGGTTGCGCCTGATACCGTTGCGGTTTCAGGCGCAACATCCTATGTCCATTTCAATTGTGGCACGGCAAGATGTGCGGCGAAACGAAAGGAATGGATGGCATGACCGGATTGAAGCTGCTGGCGCTCGACGAGGAGGATCTCGCTGTCGTCTCCGCCCACGTCCAGGATGCCGTGTTCAAGGTTTCGGGCCTGGAATACGACGCGCGTCGCAAGCAGTTTTCTCTCATCGTCAACCGCTTCGTCTGGGAGACGGCCGATGGCAAGCGCCGCTCCTTTGAGCGCCGGCGTGCGGCTCTCCTCTTCAAACGTGTGAATGCAGTGCGCTCCGTCGGCTTCGACCGGCGTGACGGCGAGGCGGTGCTCGATCTGCTGACGCTGAAGTTCGCGCTGCAGGGCGAGGGGCCGGAAGGCACGCTGGAGTTGGTTCTGGCTGGCGACGCCTCGATCGCGCTTGACGTCGAATGCATCGAAACGCAGCTTGCGGATACCGGCGGGGCGTGGGAAACCGCTTTCAAGCCCAAGCATCCCGAAGGCGCTTGACGCTGATCGACCCGACCGACACTGGCATACAAGGACGTCCCCTTTGGCAATCAGGCTCAATTTTCTCGACGGTGACTTCGAACAAAAGTTCGCGGCATTCCTGACGACCAAGCGAGAGGTGTCCGAGGACGTCAATGCGGTGGTCAAGGCGATCATCGACGACGTGCGGGCACACGGTGACGCGGCGCTCGCCGAATACTCCAAGCGTTTTGATGGCGTCGATTTCCAGACGACGCCGATGGCGGTCAGCGCCGCCGAGATCGATGCGGCGATCCAGGCGGTCGAGCCGGAAGTTCTCGGCGCGCTAAAGGTCGCCGCCACCCGCATCGAGGCGCACCATGCCCGCCAGCGCCCGAAGGACGATATCTACCAGGACGCCATGGGCGTCGGCCTCGGCTCGCGCTGGACTGCGGTCGATGCCGTCGGCCTCTATGTGCCCGGCGGCACCGCGAGCTATCCGAGCTCGGTGCTGATGAACGCGCTGCCGGCAAAGGTTGCCGGCGTGTCCCGCATCGTCATGGTGGTGCCGGCAACCGGCGGCAAGATCAACCCGGCGGTGCTGGCTGCTGCACGCCTTGCCGGCGTCGAGGAAATCTACCGCATCGGCGGCGCGCAGGCTGTGGCCGCCCTTGCCTATGGCACCGAGACGATTGCACCGGTTGCCAAGATCGTCGGCCCGGGCAATGCCTATGTGGCTGCGGCCAAGCGCCAGGTCTTCGGCACGGTCGGCATCGACATGATCGCCGGCCCCTCCGAAGTGCTTGTTATTGCCGACAAGCACAACGATCCGGACTGGATCGCAGCCGATCTCTTGGCCCAGGCCGAGCACGATGTCGGCGCCCAGTCGATCCTGATCACCGACGATGCGGATTTCGGCCAGGCGGTCGAGAGCGCGGTCGAGCGGCAGCTGAAAACGCTGCCACGCGCCGAAACGGCGTCGGCAAGCTGGCGCGATTTCGGCGCCGTCATCCTCGTGCCCGATCTTGAGAAGGCCGTGCCGCTCGCGAACCGCATCGCTGCCGAACACTTGGAGCTGGCGCTTGCCGACCCCGAACCGATGGTGGCCAAGATCCGCAACGCCGGCGCGATCTTCGTCGGTCGCCACACGCCCGAGGTCATCGGCGACTATGTCGGCGGCTCCAACCACGTGCTGCCGACCGCCCGCTCCGCGCGCTTCTCCTCCGGCCTTGGCGTGCTGGATTACATGAAGCGCACGTCGATCCTGCGGCTTGATGCCGAACAATTGCGGATCCTCGGACCGGCGGCCATCGTGCTGGCAAAATCCGAAGGCCTTGAGGCCCATGCGCGCTCCGTCGCCATTCGCCTCAATCTCGGGGACGCTGGATGAAGGCGGACCGCAACCAGCGTCTCTGCGATGTCGTTCTGGACGAGACCATCGGCCGCTCGACCCCTGACGTGGAGCATGAGCGCGCGGTTGCGATCTTCGACCTGCTCGAAGAAAACCTGTTCGAGCCGGTCGGCCATCCAGGCGGCCCCTATAAGCTCAATCTCTCGCTCGTCGACGCCAAGCTCGTCTTTGCGATCTCGACCGACAAGGGCAGCGACGTCGCCACCCATATTCTGTCGCTGACGCCGTTCCGCCGGATCGTGAAGGACTACTTCATGATCTGCGAAAGTTACTACGAAGCGATCCGCTCGGCGACGCCGAGCCAGATCGAGGCGATCGACATGGGGCGCCGCGGCATTCACAACGAGGGTTCGCAGACGCTGATGGATCGCCTCTCCGGCAAGATCCGGCTGGACTTCGATACCGCCCGCCGCCTGTTCACGCTCGTCTGCGTGCTCTACTGGCGCGGGTGAGGGCGACGACCGGCATGGCGGGAACCGAGGCTCAGCGCTTGAAAATGCCCCGCTCGGTCCTCTTCATGTGCGGCATGAACGCTATTCGCTCGCCGATGGCCGAAGCGCTCGCCAAGGCGGCGCTGCCGGCCGGAACCTATGTCGCCTCCGCCGGCGTGCGGCATGGCGAACGCGACCCCTTCGTCGACGTGGTCATGGCCGAAGTGGGCCTGAGCCTCGGTCGCCACCAGCCGCATACGCTCGATGAACTCGAGGATGACTATTTCGACCTTATCGTCACGCTGGCGCCGGAGGCGCATCACAAGGCGCTCGAATTGACGCGCTCCATGGCCGTCGACGTGGTCTACTGGCCGACGCCGGATCCGACGGTGGCTGCCGGCACGCGCGAGCAGATCGTCGATGCCTACCGCGCCGTGCGCGATCACCTGTCGACGCTGATCAATCATCGGTTGATCGGCTCCAGGAAGTCGGAAGACGCTTGAGAGTGTTGCGAAAAATCCCCGCGCGGTCCGCAGTCTCCGTCGCTTCCATGCCGGCGTAAATCTCGATCGATTTAAGACTAGAGACATGGAGCGGTACGAAGTGCTATAGCGGCTTCGCGCTTCTGATCCGACGCGCGGCACAGTAGCCCGTCACAAAAGCGCAAAAGCCGGTCTTAGATGGTTCACAAATCCTCGTCGATTGTGTAGTTTCCGGCGAATTTTTCGGGATACCTGACGGTTCCCTAAACAAAGATAGAAAGAACAGTCCTACATGGCGAAAGAAGAAGTCCTTGAATTTCCGGGCGTGGTCACCGAATTGCTTCCGAATGCGACCTTCCGCGTGAAGCTCGAAAACGAGCATGAGATCATCGCTCACACTGCCGGTCGTATGCGCAAGAACCGCATTCGCGTGCTTGCCGGCGACAAGGTTCTCGTTGAAATGACCCCGTACGACCTTACCAAGGGCCGTATCACCTACCGCTTCAAGTAAGCCGCTCCGGCTCTTAGCAATTCCTGGAGCATTTCCGCTTCTACTTCGAATCGCGAAAACGCTCTAACCTTTGGTTGGATTGCAATTCCAGACGTAAACCGCCTATCGCATTTTGCTGGAATTGCTTTGGAGTGACGGCTCGTTCCGATGACAGTGGCCAAGAAACTGATACTTGCGTCCGGTTCGCCGCGTCGCGTCGAGCTTCTGGCGCAAGCCGGCATCGAGCCCGCGCGCCTGATGCCGATGGATCTCGATGAGACGCCGAAGCGTGCCGAACATCCGCGTTCGCTCGCAAGGCGCCTGTCGGCCGAAAAGGCGCGAGCGGCGCTTGCTGCAGTCAAGGGCGAGGCCGGCTGGGACGGAAGCTACATTCTGGCAGCCGATACGGTCGTTTGCGTTGGCCGCCGCATCCTGCCGAAACCGGAACTCGTCAGCGAAGCCTCGAGCGCGCTGCATCTTCTTTCCGGCCGCAGTCATCGCGTCTACACCGGCGTCTGCCTGATCACCCCGGACAAGACCGTGCGCCAGAAGGTCGTCGACACCAAGGTGCGCTTCAAGCGCCTGTCCGGTTTCGATATCGAGAGCTATCTCGCCTCGGGCCAATGGCGCGGCAAGGCGGGCGGCTACGGCATCCAGGGCATCGCCGGCAGCTTCGTGGTCAAGCTCGTCGGCTCCTACAGCAACGTCGTTGGCCTGCCGCTTTACGAAACCGTCAGCCTGCTTGTCGGCGAAGGCTATGACGTGCACAATCGTTGGCTGGAAGGCTGAACGAGTGACCGACGAAACGAAGAAAAGCGCTTCGAACGTTGCGCCCCTGCGTGCACCGCGCCCGTGTCCGGAATGTGGCCGGCCGTCGCATCGGGAACACTATCCCTTCTGCTCCGACCGCTGCCGCAACGTCGACCTCAATCGCTGGCTCTCCGGCTCCTACGCTATTCCGGTCGCCGACGACGAGGCGAAGGCCGACGACGGCGACGACCGCTAGGCGTACCGCTGCGGCCGGACCCGCCGGTCCGGCTTTTCCTTCCCCGCATCCTCTTTGCCGCGAACGACGCCTCGAAGATCCTCGCGCGTCACCGGGTGCGGGCGATCATCTTTTTCGGCTTCCAACGGCCACTTTCCACGAAAAATGGACCAGGGAGAGGATGCGATCTCTCTGAAACTCCTCGCTTTTTCGGCGTTTCGATTGTCCACAGGATTTCGGTCAAAAAACTTTCATTTGGCGCTGGACACCGCCGAACAAGATGCTATAACCCCGCTCGTTCCCGGGGCAAACACAAGCGCCCCGATGGTTCCGAAAGGAGCCGATGCCCGAAACGGCAGGATGCCCGGATAGCTCAGTTGGTAGAGCAGCGGATTGAAAATCCGCGTGTCGGTGGTTCAAATCCGCCTCCGGGCACCATTCTTTCTTCTCGAAGATCTTGGTTCCTTCAAGCGCTGCCGTGTCGTTTCCTTGCGTCCGCTGTGCGGCTGCGCTCCTTCAATACGTCGTCCACTCCTGCACCAACATCTCGCGAAAGCGGATGGCGGCCGGTGATAGTCTGCCGCCGCGGCGTTCGACAAGGCCGATGGTGCGGCTGACGGTGGGGGCGGTCAGCGGCACGGTGGCGATAACAGGGTGTTCGACCTGGGGTGTGGCCAGCCGCGGCATCACGGAGATGCCGAGGCCCGCCTCGACGAGGCCGAGCGAGGTCGAGAGGTGGTTGACCTCGTAGAACCAGTTGAGCTGCACCTGGGCCGTTGTCAGCGCCCGGTCGAGCACGGCACGGTTGCCGCTGGTCTTGCTGACGCCGATGAGCGGGTGGCCGGTCAGATCCGCCCAGGTCAGTTGCTTCGAGGTCGCCAGCGGATGATCGCGGCGGCAGGCGAGCACGAACGGGTCGTCGACGAGCGGCGTGAAGCTGAGATCAGGGCGCGCCGCCCCAGTGATGTTGATGCCGAATTCGACCTCGCCGTTGGCGACCGCATCAAGCCCCTCATTGGCCGAGAGATCGAGGATTCGGAAGCGGATGCCCGGGAATTTCTCGTTGAAGGATTGCACAACCCTGGGAAGAAAATAGAAGGCCGCGGTCGGGACCGAGGCGATGGTGACCTGGGCGCGGTGTCGCCCACCGAGGTCGCTGATCGAGAGGATCGATTCCTCGAATTCGTCGACCAGACGCCTGACCAGTGGCAGAAGCTCCCGCCCGACCTGCGTCGGCGCCACGTGCCGGGTCGTGCGTTCGATCAACTGCGCGCCGACGGAGGCTTCAAAGCCCTTGATCCGCCGTGAAAGCGCAGGTTGTGAAAGATTGAGCTGGCGGGCAGCTTCGTTGAACGAGCCGAGGTCGAGTACGGCGAGAAAAGCCTTGAGGTCGAGGAATTCGAAATTATTGCGCATATCGGAATAATTACGCCATTCTTTGCATTTCACAACAGATTTGATCCGTGAGATCCCTCCGATCAGCCGGTTGCGGCCGGTTCGAAGGAGCATGCGGAATGGATGACTTGATCAGGATACCCTGCGTGATGATGCGCGGCGGAACGTCGAAGGGACCGTTTTTTCTGTCTCGCGATCTTCCGGCTGATCCCGTCGAGCGCGACCGCCTGCTGATCGAAATCATGGGCTCCGGCCACCCGCTGCAGATCGACGGTCTCGGCGGCGGCAACTCGCTGACGAGCAAGGTCGCGATCGTCGGTCCGTCGAGCCGTCCGGAAGCTGATGTCGATTATCTCTTCGCCCAGGTGAAGGTGCTGGAGCGCAGCGTCGATACGGCGCCGAACTGCGGCAACATGCTCTCGGCCGTCGGCCCTTTCGCCATCGAGGCCGGCCTGGTTCTGCCGACCGGCGACGAAACGGTCATCAAGGTTCACAACGTCAACACCGGCAAGATCATCGACGCCCGCATTCAGACCCCCGGCGGCGCGATCGCCTATCAGGGAGAGGCCGCCATCGACGGCGTGCCGGGCAAGGCCGCCCCTGTCTATCTGGCCTTTCGCGATGCGATCGGCGCCAAGACCGGCCGACTGCTGCCGAGCGGCAAGGCGACCGATGTCATTCTCGGTCTTGAAGTGACGCTGCTGGACGGCGCAACGCCGGTGGTGATCATCACCGCGGAGGATATGGGCTACAGCGGCTCGGAGCCCGCTGCAGCTTTCGACGCCGATACGGATTTCATGGCCCGGCTCGAGGAAATCCGGCGGGAGGCCGGAAGGCTGATGGGGATGGGGGATGTCAGCCAGTCGGTTCTGCCGAAGCCGGTGCTGATCGGGGCGCCCGCGAACGGCGGCGATCTGGCCGTACGCTATTTCACGCCCGCCAATTGCCACACCGCGCTTGCAACGACCGGTGCCGTAAGCCTCGGTTTGGCGGCAACGATCCCGACCGGCCTGGTGGGTCGGCGTTTTCCGGAGCTTTCGCTGCCGGCGACGCTCGCCTTCGAGCACCCGACCGGTGAACTGCGGGTAAGGGTCGAGAAGGCCATAGGAGACAATAGCCCGACTGTGTCTGTGATGCGCACCACGCGTCGGCTGTTTGAAGGTGCGGCTCTTGTTCGCAAAGACGCTTAGGGTCTTGCAGAGCAACGTGTCGCGAATGCATTAACGAACTGGGAGGAGAACAAAATGCCCATGAAATTTACCCGTCGCGTCGCCCTGGCCCTGTGCGGGGCCGCCATGACCATGTCGGTCGCAGCCCCTGTGATGGCGCAGGAAGCCTATCCGTCCAAGCCGATCACGCTGGTGGTTTCCTATGCCGCCGGCGGCGGCACAGATGCCATCGCCCGCGTCTTTGCCGCGCGGCTTGAAAAGGCGCTCGGCGGTCGCGTCATCGTCGAAAACCGGCCGGGTGCCGCCGCCAACCTTGGAACCGAAGTCGCCGCTGCGGCTGATCCCGACGGCTACACCCTGCTGATCGGCAATCAGGGCCCGATGGTCGTCAACCCGCATATCTTCAAGCTGAAGGCCGATCCGGGCACGGACCTCGATCCGATCGCGATGATCGCGGATGCGTCCCTCGTCGTCGTTGTCGGACCATCACTCAAGGTCAACACGCTCGGCGAACTGGTCGAGGCGGCCAAGTCCGGCGAACTGGTCTATGGTTCGGCCGGCAACGCCTCGGCCAGCCATCTCGGCGCGCTGCTGCTCGGCCAGACCGCCGGCATCAAGGTCAGGCACGTTCCTTACAAGGGCGCAGGCCCGGCGGTGAACGACCTCGTCGGCGGCCACATTGACTTCATGGTCACCACCATTCCCTCGGCGATCGGGCTGATCGAGAGCGGCACGCTGAAGGCGCTTGCCGTCACCGGCGACAAGCGCTTTGCGAGCCTGCCGGATGTGCCGACCGCCATTGAAGCCGGCGTTCCGGGCTACACGGCCTCGGCCTGGTATGGCCTCGTCGGTCCGAAGGGCATGCCGGCGGACGTAAAGTCGAAGCTCGAGGCGGCGACGACCGAGACGCTCAGCGATGCCGACGTGCTCGACAAGCTGAAGAACGACGGCGCCGTGCCGTCCTCCATGGGCCCCCAGGCCTTTGCCGATTTCATGGCCAAGGAGCGCGCGCGCTGGGGCGACGTGGTGAAAGCGGCCGACATCAAGGTCGAGTAAGATGGAAGCCACGTCCACGAACACTGAAACCGAGCCCTCCGCGGGAGGGCTCGGCCGGGAGAGGCTTGCCGGCATCGTGCTGGTCGGCCTCGGCGGGCTTGGCCTGTGGGCCGGCTCCGATCTGCCCTTCATGACCTCGGAAGGCGTCGGCTCGGGGCTGATGCCGCGGCTGCTTTCCCTCGTCATCCTGGGGCTCGGGCTCCTGCAACTGGTGCTGAGCCGAAAGGATCCGGGGCCTTCGACCGGCCGCTGGGCGATCCGCGAGACGATCCCCGTCATCCTCGGCGTCGTTCTCTTTGCCGTTACGGTGCGTGGCTATCATCTCGGTCCGGTTACCATTCCTGGTCTCGGCCTCTCGATCGCCTGTCCGCTGGCGGTCGTCGCTTCCGGCCTGGCCGCGCGCGATGCGCGCCTTGGCGAACTTCTTGTCTTTGCCGCCGTGCTAACAGCCTTCTGCATCGGCCTCTTTCGCTATGCGCTCGGGCTTTCGGTTCCCGTTGCGCCCTGGCTTCTAGGATACTGAGATGCTGGACGTCTTTATCAATCTCGGCCTCGGCATGACCGTGGCGTTCACCCTGCAGAACATCGCGCTCTGCTTCATCGGCTGTCTCATCGGCACGCTGGTGGGCGTGTTGCCCGGCGTCGGCCCGGTTGCCACAATCGCGATCCTGCTGCCGGTCACCCTCTCGCTCGATCCGACCGGCTCGCTGATCATGCTCGCCGGCATCTATTACGGCGCCCAGTACGGCGGCTCGACCACGGCGATCCTCGTCAACATTCCCGGGGAAGCGACCGCGGTCGTCACCGCCATCGACGGCCACAAGATGGCCCAGAAGGGCCAGGCGGGGCTTGCGCTCGGCCTGGCGGCGATCGGTTCGTTCTTTGCCGGCACGGTTGCCACCATCGTGATTGCCGCTCTCGGCGTTCCGATGACGCGCATGGGCCTTCTCTTCGGCCCGACCGAGTATTTTTCGCTGATGATCATGGGCCTCGTTTTTGCCGTCGTGCTGGCGCACGGTTCGCTTCTGAAGGCGGTTTCGATGATCCTCATCGGCGTGCTGCTCTCCTGTGTCGGCGCCGATATGGAAACGGGTCGCGAGCGCATGACCTTCGGCCTTGAAATGCTCCAGGACGGCATCGAATTCGTCGTGCTGGCCATGGGCATCTTCGGCTTCGGCGAGATCTTCAAGAACCTTGCCGATCCGGAATCCCGCGATGTCGTGCGCAGCCGCATCGGCCGCCTGTGGCCGACGCTGAAGGAGCTGAAGGATAACTTCCCGCCGATCCTGCGCGGCACCTTCCTCGGCTCTGTCCTTGGCGTTCTGCCGGGCAACGGCGCGATCCTCGGCCCCTTTGCCAGCTATGCGGTGGAAAAGCGTATGTCGAAGCGGCCGCAGGACTTCGGGCATGGCGCACCGGCGGCCGTCGCCGGCCCGGAAAGCGCCAACAATGCCGGCGCGCAGACCTCGTTCATCCCGCTTCTCACCCTCGGCCTGCCGCCGAATGCGGTGATGGCGCTGATGGTGGGCGCGATGATGATCCAGGGCATCGTGCCCGGGCCACAGGTGATCGAGCGCAATCCGGAACTGTTCTGGGGGCTCATCGCCTCGATGTGGATCGGCAACCTCATGCTGGTCATCATCAACCTGCCGCTGATCGGTCTGTGGGTGAAGCTGCTGCGCGTGCCCTATCGCCTCCTGTTTCCGGCCATCGTCTGCTTCTGCTGCATCGGCCTCTACTCGATCGCCAACGATGCGGCCCAGGTAATGATGGCCGCCCTGTTCGGGATCATCGGCTACGCCCTCTACAAGCTCGAATTCGAGCCTGCGCCGCTGGCGCTAGGCTTCGTGCTGGGCCGCTTGCTAGAGGAGAAGCTGCGCCAGTCGCTGATTATCTCCGGCGGCAGCCCGCTGACCTTCCTGCAATCGCCGCTGTCGGCAATTCTGCTGGCGATCGCCGTCATGGCGCTTGTGATCGCCATCTCGCCGTCGATGCGGCGAAACCGCGACGAGGTCTTCAAGGAAGCCTAAGGGTTGCTTCTAAACGTTGGAAAGGCCACGGGCACGCCGCGCCCGTGGCCTTTCTGTTTTCGGGCAGGCGCGCGAGGTATCGTCGCCGATCGGTCAAGAACATCGCTCCTCTTCACAAGTGCGCGGAAGCGGCGTAATCTCCAAGGATATTCTTAAGTAGAAATAATTTAAGTAATAGATCCTGCGGGGACAAAGGAATGGCTGCGACGGGAGCGCGCGGCGACAGGCGGGAGCAAATTGACGGGCTTCGCGTGATCGCCATGACGGGGGTATTGTACGTTCATTACTGGAACGAGCATCCCACACTTGAATCTGTTCGAGTTTCACTCTTCTTCATCATCAGCGGCTTCTTGATCGGGGTGATCCTGCTGTCGGCAAAAGACACCCAGGCAACGATCAACGTCACCAATTTCTACATTCGCCGCTCGCTTCGCCTGCTCCCGGCGCTGTTCCTGATGCTGTTCGTGGCGGCACTGTTCAACATGGATGGCATACGCAACAGCCTGGCGTGGCACACGTTTCAGATGTCGAGCCTGTATTTCGCCATCACCCAGGACTGGGAGCCCTGGGTTGCCGCGCATCTCTGGAGCCTCAACATCGTCGAGCAGTTCTACCTTACCGCTCCGCTGATCATCATCTTCCTGAGCCGGCGGCATATTTTCGTGGCCTATGTCCTCATCTTCACGATGTCGGTGATCGCCCGAACCTATAGCGACGAGCTCGGTCTTCTCGCCTGGTCAAACATCGTTCTTGCCTTTGACCCGGTGGCGGCAGGGGCGATCCTGGCGCTGGTCAAGGACAATGCCGATGTGCGGGCGGTTCTGACGAGCAAGCTCAACAACCTCGCGTCTGTCGCGATCATCGCGTCGCCTCTCTTCGTCGGTTTCAAGTTCGGCCATTCGGAAACCTATAAGTTGCTTTGCATCTACGCGCTGGCCTCGATCGTTCTGAGTTCCTACATCGGATACAAGGGCGTGTCGGCCTATCTCCTGGCAAACCCCGTCACGCGCTTCCTCAGCCGCGTCAGTTACGCGACCTATGTGTACCACATGGCGCTCTGGTGGCTGGTCGCCGAACAGTGGCCGGCGCTCTACAGGGCGGGGCCGATGACGTTCCTCATCATGAGCACCATCACGGTCATCGTCGCGACGATTTCCTGGCATCTGGTGGAAAAGCACTTCGACGCCCTGAAAGCCTTGTTCCCCGTAACCCAACCGGTGCCGCTGGCGGCCGAGCGTGCCTGACCCCGCCTGCAGGGCGAGGAGCAAGGGCGCAATTATTGCCAACCATCGGAAGGGCTGACGCAATATTTGCGCCCCGAGGCGAGGTTTCTTAAGTCGGTGTTAACCACGTATTTGGTTGTATCGCCACAATCACAGCGGCCCATGAAGGGCATTTTTCAATTTTAAGATGTCACTAATATGGTCAGCATTCTCACGAACGCTGGAGCGATTTCTGCGCTCCAGACTCTGCGTACGATTAACTCCGACATGGCTCAGGTCCGCGGGCAACTGAACTCGGGCCTGAGAATTCAGACGGCGGCCGACAACGCCGCCTATTGGTCGATCTCGACAACCATGCGCTCCGACGCCAAGGCCGTGTCTGCGGTCCAGGACGCGCTCGGGCTGGGAGCGGCCAAGGTCGAGACGGCCTATGCGGCGATGGATGCCGTTACCGGTATTCTCAGCGAGTTCAAGGCCAGGCTGGTGACGGCGAGGGAGCCCGGCGTCGACAAGGGCAAGCTCCAGAAGGAGCTCGACCAGCTCAAGCAGCAGATCCTGAGCATCGTGGATTCGGCGAGCTTCAGCGGACAGAACTGGCTGAGAACCAATGTCTCCGACATCTATGACAGCGATCTGAATCGCACGTCCGTCGCCTCCTCGTTTTCGAGAGACGCCCGAAACGGCGTGTCGCTGAACACGGCCGACTTTTTCCTGCGGGACTCCTCGCTGTTCAACAGCACCGGCGGCGGCATCCTGCAGGCCGACACGCGGGATCTGAGGACCGTCGGCGGGATCCGCTTCGTGACCTCGGTCGATGTCGACGGCTACACCACCAACAGCAACTACAACAACCGGGCGGGCCAGGCTGGCGAATTCGTGTTCCATTTCACGGGGCCGCTCAGTTTTTCGAACGCGGGCGACAAGATCACGTTTGACGTCATCGTCGACAAGGACAGCAGCTCTCAAGGTCTCTCGCTGCCGCTACACGCCGGAAAGACGACCTCGGTCACCGTCGATCGCACCACCGTCGATACGGTGCTCGGCGCCGCTGCCAACGGCGTGATATCGGACTACACGCAATATGCAGCAGTGCTCGACCACGCGGTCAAGCAGGCGGGGGCCGGCGCCACGGTCAAGACATATAGACACCCCTATGAGCCTTACGCCCCCATTATCAATCAAATCGGCTTCATGACACAGCAGAATTCCGGCCTCGACGGGTCCTATGTCGAGGTCGCCAATCTGGTCGTCAGCACGTCGAGCGGCGGCGGAGCTGGTCTCGTTGAAAACTCGGATTTCGGCGAGCGCGGATCGGAGATGACGCTGACGTTCGAGCAGTTCGAGGTCTACAAAGACGTCGTCGTATCCTTCAATTTTTCGGTGAACGGCGAAGCTCCCAGCACCCATTCCTTCGACCGCAATCAGGTGAACGCGCTGCTGGGCAAGGATACCGGCAAGATCGAAACGGTCGACGAGATGGTGACGGTGCTTCAGTCGCTCATCACCCGGCCGAACACCATCATTCAGAACAACGGCTCAGGCGGCATCCTGATAAAGTCCGATCCGGCCGTCGATCGGAAATCCGGTGCCGGAACCTTTATCGGCTTCACCAACATTGACGTGAACATCGAACCGATCGCCCGCAGAAACTTCCTTGACGTCGATATCGCGGCCAACCCGCAATCGGTCGATTCCTATCTCCACTACATCGAAGTCGTCCTGCAGCGGACCATCGACGGTGCAGCGGCGCTCGGTTCGCTGCTGTCGCGCATCGACATGCAAACGACCTTCGCTCAAACGCTGATGGCGACGATCGACAAGGGGGTCGGGCGCCTGGTGGATGCCGACATGAACGAGACATCGACGCGGCTGAAGGCCTTGCAGTCGCAGGAGCAGCTCGGCATTCAGGCTTTGCAGATCGCCAACTCCAACGCTCAGAACATCCTGCAGCTCTTCCGCTGAGACAAGCCGCAGAGGTGGATTTGGAGGGCGCGATTAAGAGGGGAAAATATCGTCGGCTCTGCCGACCTGGCTTCGACTGACCCCGGAACTTAACCCAGCCGAGACTCCTCGGCTGTCACCTGCGTTACAGGCGTGTCGCAGCTTCTGCCTATTCTGGCGCCCGGGAGGACCTGAGCGGCGCAGTTCGTCGCCGCACAATTTAGGCCGCGACGTCCGGAAAAAACGGGGGCGCGGCCGGGTCAACGAGGATTAGACATGCGTAAACTTGCGACACTCTCTCTGGCAGCTTTGGTGACTGCGACGGTCGCCGTGGTCGGCGTTGCTCCGGCATTTGCCGGCGGAAGCTACTACAAGGGCGTATCGACAACGCCCATCAACGAAGGCCACAAGAGCGAGAAGTACAACCCTGAGGCCAAGGTCGTGAACCGCCCACCGCCGCGCAACGGCGCCTATTACAAGGGCATCATGCGCAAGTAATGCGGTATCCGTGGGGCGTGCGTGGTCAAGCGGCCTTTTTGCCCGTCGCGCTACCCGGCATAACCTGCGAAACAAACGAGGGCGCCAGCGGCGCCCTTTTATATTTTAAAGCAGAACGTGGTTGAGGATGTCGCTTTCGCTGACCACTAGGTTCGGCAGGTGCCCCTTGCGAAGATAGTGCTTGCGATCGCTGTCGGCCGTGACGAAGACGGCAGTGCGGGCAATTTCGTCCGGCGTGAGTTCCGTTGTACCGGGAACGACGGCGATATGGGAGCGCAGGCCAAGGTCACGCAACAGCTCTTCGATCGCACCATGGTCTTCGACGCCGTGCAGCACCAGACGATCGATCTCGGCGACCGCGTTCGTGTGCCACATCACCGTCTGCAGGGCGACCATGAGCGGCAGAACGCCCTTTGATCGCTGCAGTTCGGGATGGTGTTCGAAGCCGCCGAGCATCAGGCGGGTATAAAGCTCATAGGCGCGGATGTAGTCCTTCTTCGCGAGCCACATGCGCAGGGCGACCGTCATGCGCAGCATGGTGAAATCCCTCACCTGCGCATCGAGATAGGCCCGGCGCTCCGGTGTTAGCCGCACCGCGCCGCGCTTGGCACCGGAATAGAGGAAATATTCAAGGCCGCCGCGGTAGCTGTCCCAGGCGGTGAGCACGTCGGCATGGCCGGCTTGCGGCCGGTCGCGAGCAATCTTCGAACGGGTGACCTGTCGGTAGAACGGCTTTCTCAGGAAGGCGACGGCGCCCTGCTCCAGAAAATGGGCGAGATAGGCGAAGGCCCAGTAGGCGAAGTTCCTGGGCACCCAGGCCGACCGTAGTGCCGACGCCCGGTAGATGCCGATTTCCGGAAACACGTGTCGCTCGCAGAGGAAGTCGAACACTTCCTCTGAAGCGCGCTTCTTGAACTTCGTGTCCTTGTCGACGATGTAGAACGGCGGATCATCGCGCTCCTCGACTTCGTCATGCGTGTACCAGGGCGCGTAGCAAGCGGTGACTTCCGGATTGAGATCCAGGTAGCGGATCGCCTCGCGCATGCCTTCGTTGATCAGGATGTCGTCGTCGGCGAGATAGAGCACATATTCGCCGGTCGCGCGGCTGAAGGCGCTGACGACGTTGGCGCCGGAACCGTAGTTTTCCGCCTGCCTGAGGTAGCGGATCGGCAGGCCCTTGGCGATGAAACGCTCGGCCACGTCGCGCGTGTCGTCCGTAGACGCGTTGTCGGAGATGATGATCTCGTACTTATAGGAGAATTGGTAAAGGTCGACGAAATAGGCGAGCGACTTCTCGAGAAAGGCTGCGCGATTGTAGGTTGGAATGCAAATGCTCAGCTTAACCTGGCTCACGCGCCTCTCCATGGTGCTTTTCTCGCGCGGTTTCCAGTCTCTTCGGACGTTGCCGTTGCCCGCATCGCCAGCCCTGGCGCTGCCCGCACGGCGCAGGTGTCCCGCGCATACAGGGAACGCCCCCTGCACATTCCTTATTCCGCTTCGATCTTGTGTGAGCCTTGTCTTGGATAGGCGATGTCGGCCCCCTCTCGGCGCCGGTCGAGCGCAGTTAACGCTTTGTTAACCATGCTGGCGCACTCTCGGATCAGGCTCACGCCGCCCCTTGTGCGACGGACCGGAGCTGCCGGACGGGATACGCCGTCGCGTTCGTTCCGATGGAGCCGAGGTAAGGGTGTACGATATGGCAGAGCACATGATGAAAATGCTGATGAGCATCATGGCCGCGCTCTCGTTCGGCTCCCTGCTCTTTCTCGTGGCCATCCTCTAGGGCTCTCTGCCCTCAAGGCCACCGCGTCCTTCGACGCCTGTCAGGGATAAAGGTAGAATTCGTCCCAGCTCTCGTGCGGCACAAGCTCACCGATCTTGTATTCGAAGGACAGGACATCCAGGTGCTCGGCGTCGGTGCGGCACTTGAACTTCAGCTTGTACCATTCGCCCTTGCTGCGGAACACAGCGCCCGGCGCCTTCATCTTGTCTTCCTTCACGACCGGTTCGGCGAAAGTATAGGCAATCACCTTGTCCGGTTTGAAGCTCGACTTGTCGGCGTTGATGCGCTCCATCGCTTCGGTGTCGCAGCGCTGCTCCAGGCGGGTCTGGGGGTCGAGCTTCTCGAACTGACGTACCAGGGACTGATCCATCGCCAGCGCCGGGGAGAATGTGGCGGCGAAGACGAGCGGGTACGCGAGTAGCTTCATGCTTGACGGACTCCTGGGAACGGACAGGACCAACCCGGCAAATCACTGCCGGGCGCGCGCTTGCGGTTTCAGTTAAGCTTTGTGGCCATTCCAAGGCATGCCCCGTATCCGCAACGGCAAACTACGCTTCCGATACGTCGATCCACTCGGCGCCGGTCAGCTCGGCGATGCGGGTCGGGCTGATGTGCACAGCCGCATTGGTGGCACCGGCGGCCGGCACGACGATGTCGTAGGCCTTGAGCGACAGGTCGCAATAGATGCTGTGCGGCTTGGCGAGACCGAAGGGGCAGACGCCGCCGACCGGGTGGCCGGTCTCGGCTTCCACCTCGTCGAACCCAAGCATGCGCGCCTTTGTGCCGAAGCGGGCCTTGTACTTCTTGTTGTCGAGGCGGGCGTCGCCACGCGTGACGATCAGGATCACGTCGTCGCCGACGCGAAGCGCCAGCGTCTTGGCGATCTGGGCGGGCTCGACGCCGTGGCCCTCGGCCGCAAGAGCAACCGTGGCGGTGCTTTGTTGTAGCTCGATGACGTCGATATCTGGGGCGTGCTGGGAGAAGAAGTCTTTGACGGAGGTCAGGCTCATGGCGAACAGTTCACGTTGTTGAAAAGGCAAGGGGCGGCCGCCGCGGCGCAAGGAGCGCTAGGGTCCTTCGTGCCGGGCGCGCAAATCTCTCAATCGTCGTTGGAAGCGTCAAGGTCTTCCGGGCGCAGACCTTCCTGCTGCGGTGGCAGGTAGCCGTGATTGGTGAACCAGTTTTCGAGGATCGCGATGATCGCCTGATCCCGTGTCTGCATTCCCGGGTGATCCGCAATGAACGACTTGAGCGCCGTTTCGATCTTGTCGGTGTAAAGAGCGTTCATGCTCGCCTCCGTCTGGCTATGTGCGATGTCCCGTCCAGCAGATCACAGTGCTACAGCCCCCTTCGCGCGTCCAGATGGAACGGCCGGGGATATCCCGGGCGCGAAGGGTACTGCGGCCGGCGATGGGTCAGGCCTGTTTGACGATGCGGATCAGCACCAGAAGGATGACGGCACCGATCGTCGCGTGCAGGATCGCTGAAAGGATGCCGGTGCCGAGGCTGATGCCGATCGCCGGAAAGAGGAAGCCGGCGATGAAGGCGCCGATGATGCCGACGACCATATTGCCGATGAGGCCGAAACCGCCGCCCTTGACAATGAGGCCGGCGAGCCAGCCGGCGACCGCGCCGACGATCAGGAAGACGAGAATGCTTTCAATGCCCATGAACGGGTCCCTTTCCGTTGAATCTCCAAGGGAAAGATAGATCAGGAATTGAAATCAGATAGGGGGCAATTTCATCGCGCAGCGATTTTTTGAGCTGTCGAGCGTGGGATGCGGCGCCGGGCCTCAAATGGCAGCCCGGCGCGGCTCGTTTCAGTGTCAGACGATACCGCCCCCGCCGCCGGCAACGGCCGGGCGCTCAGCCGCGACTTTCGCGCGGTAACCGCTCTTGCGATAGGCCGCGACAGGTGCGATTGCACCGCCGCTTTCGAGACGCGCCATCGCGAGAATAGGCTCGGCGTCGGTGCGGAAGGCTACCTTCAGCGTCTCGCTCGCCATCAGCGCGTCGTTGTCGTCCTGGTAGCCCGCGAGCGCCTGGCGGTCGACAATCAGCGCCTGGGCATAGGCGCGGCAGACCTCGGTGGCACTCGTCATCAGGCTTTCGATCGGGTCGGTGACGTTGTGGCTCTGGTCGAGCATGTGCGCCGGCTCGAACCCCTTGGCCTTGCGGGTCTCCGCATCGACGAGTTCGTTGAAGACGAGGAACAGCCGGTAGGGATCGATCGAACCGGTGTCGAGATCGTCGTCACCATACTTCGAATCGTTGAAGTGGAAGCCGCCGAGCTTGCCGAACTGGATGAGGCGGGCGACGATCATCTCGATGTTGACGTTCGGCGCATGGTGGCCAAGGTCGACGAGGCAGAAGGCCTTGGGGCCGAGCTCCTGGGCGATCAGGTAGTTGCTGCCCCAGTCCTGGACGACGGTCGAATAGAAGGCCGGCTCGAACATCTTGTGTTCGGTGTAAACGCGCCAGTCATCCGGCAGCGCCGCGTAGACCGATTTCATCGCGTCGAGATAACGCTCGAAAGCACGGGTGAAATTGCTTTGGCCGGGGAAGTTGGAGCCGTCGCCGACCCAGACCGTCAGCGCCTTGGACCCAAGCTGCTGGCCGATCTCGATGCATTCGAGATTGTGCTCCACCGCTTGAGCGCGCGTGGCGGCGTCGGCATGCGACAGCGAGCCGAACTTGTAGGAATGTTCCTGGCCCGGCGCGTCTGAGAAGGTGTTGGAGTTCATCGCATCGAAACCGAGGCCGAGCGACGTGCCCTTCTCTTTTAGTTTGGAAATGTCGCTCACCTTGTCCCAGGGGATATGCAGCGAGACGGTCGGCGTCGCCCGGGTCAACTGCTGGATGACCGCGCAATCCTCGAGCCTGTCGAAGATGTTGCGCGGTTCGCCCTTGCCGGGGAAGCGGGCAAAGCGCGTGCCGCCGGTGCCGACACCCCAGGAAGGGACGGCAACACCGTAGGCGGCGACCTTCCGTTTGATCTCGTCGATCGCGATGCCGCGCCGGCTGAGCCTTTCGCCGAGGCTCTCATAATCCCGGCGAAGTGCGGTGAGCCGGCTTTCGTTCTCGGCCTCGACGGTCGCCTGGCTGATCATGGTGGTCGTCATGAAACTCTCCTCGATCAGCGGGTGAAGGACTGGGCGTTGCCCGCGTCGACATTGATGATGTTGCCGGTCGATTTCGCCGACATGTCGGAGGCGAGGAAATAGATCGCCTCGGCGATATCCTCGGGGAAGACGCTGAGCTTCAGCATCGAGCGCTCGCGATAATGCGCCTCGAGGTCGTCCACATCCATCTTGTAGGCGGCGGCGCGCTGTTCCTTCCACTCGCCAGTCCAGATCTTCGAGCCGCGCAACACCGCGTCGGGGTTCACGACGTTGACGCGGATCTGCGCGCCAGCCCCTTCGAGCGCCAGGCAGCGGGCGAGGTGGATCTCGGCCGCCTTGGCGGTGCAATAGGCAGATGCGCCGGGGGAGGCGGCAAGGCCGTTCTTGGAGGCGACGAAGACGACGTTGCCGCCGGCCTTCTGCTGGCGGAAGATGCGGAAGGCTTCACGCGAGACAAGGAAGTAGCCGGTCGTCAGGATGTCGATGTTCTTGGTCCAGAGCGCCAGCGTCGTGTCTTCGATCGCGGCCGACGAGGCGAGGCCGGCATTGGAGACCAGGATATCGAGGCCGCCGAAGGCAAGCAGCGCGTCGGCAAAACCGCCCTCGACCGCCGCTTCACTGGTGACGTTCATGCTGACAGAGCGGACGAAATCCTTGCCGTAGCGCTTGGACAGTTCGCCTTCGGCCGCCGCAAGCGCGGTCTCATCGATATCGGCGAGCACGACGCAGGCGCCTTCCTGCATCAGCCGGTTGGCCGTCGCCTTGCCGATACCGCCGGCGCCGCCGGTAACGAGCGCGATGCGGCCGGCGAGGCTCTTCGGCTTCGGCATGCGCTGCAGCTTTGCTTCCTCCAGCAGCCAGTATTCGATGTCGAAGGCTTCCTGTTCCGGCAGGCCGACATAGGTGGAAACGCCGGAGGCGCCGCGCATGACGTTGATGGCGTTGACGTAGAACTCGCCGGAGATGCGGGCGGTCGCCTTGTCCTTGGCAAAGGTGATCATGCCGACGCCGGGCACGAGATAGACGACCGCGTTCGGGTCGCGCATGGCGGGGCTGTCTTCGTGCTTGCAGCGCTCGTAGTAGGCCGCATAGTCGGCGCGATAGGCGGCGATCGCTTCGGGCAGCGCTGCCAGCGTCTTGTCGACATCGGGACTGGCCGGATCGAAATCGACCACCAGCGGCCGGATCTTGGTGCGCAGGAAATGATCGGGGCAGCTGGTGCCAAGAGCGGCCAGCGGCTTCAGATCCTTCGACGTGACGAAATCGAGCACGGCCTGGCTGTCGTCGAAATGGCCGACCTTCTTCTCGTCGGCGCTGATCAGCCCGCGGATGACCGGCATCAGCTTGCGGGCGACGTCGGCGCGGGCGGCCGCGTCGAGCGCCGGCTTCACCGCGCCGCCAAAAGCAGGCTTGGTGTTCTCGGCCTCGAACCAGGCGATCGCCTTGTTGATGATCTCGACCGTCGTCTCGTAGGCTTCTTTCGCCGTGTCGCCCCAGGTGAAGAGGCCATGGCTTTCAAGCACCACACCGCGTGCGCGCGGGTTTTCCAGGCAGAACTTTTCCAGCCACAGGCCGAGCTCGTAGCCCGGGCGCTTCCACGGCAGCCAGCCGATGTCGTCGCCGAAGATCTTTGCCGTCAGCTCGCGGCTGTTCTTGGCCGCGGCAATCGCGATGATTGCGTCGGGATGCATGTGGTCGACATGCTTCTTCGGCACGTAGGCATGCAGCGGCGTGTCGATCGAGGCGGCTCGTGGATTGAGGTTGAAAGTGCAGTGCGGCAGGTAGCCGACCATCTCGTCTTCGAACGCGACACCGCGATAAATCGACTTCAGCGCGTTGAGCTTTTCCATGTAGAGAGTGGCAAAACCGTCGAGCTTGATCGTTCCGACGTCGCCGCCCGAACCCTTGACCCAGAGCACCTCGACCGTGCCGCCCCCAAGCGGATCCTTCTCCATCACCTTGGCCGAGGTATTACCGCCGCCGTAATTGGTGATGCGCTTGTCGGAGCCGAGCAGGTTGGAGCGATAGAGCAGGCGCTCGGATTCGCTCATGCCGGCAGCCTTTGCCTCGTCCCAAAGGTTTGCAAGTCGCGCACCCTGCTGCTTGTCGAGCATCTCGAATTTCCTCCCGGTCTGATATCGCGCGGCTTGGCGACCGCGCAGAGATGTGGTTGGCATCAGATCACAGGACTTGAGCGTTAAAGTCAATCAAAAACGATCAAGTTCGCGCATACTGCGCTGCACAATGAAAAAATATGATTGTTTGTGATTGACAATGGTCGATCGTGATGGAAGCATGAACGCCATCGGAGGAACGCATGCACGAGAAAGAAAGACACCGGATCATTCAGTCGGCGGTTCAGGAAAAACCCGTCGTCACCGTCCAGGAACTGGTCGATCTGACCGACAGTTCCGAGGCGACGATCCGGCGCGATATTGCAGCCCTCCACGTGCAGAAGAAGCTGCGACGGGTGCGCGGCGGCGCCGAGGCGATCAATCCGCCACAATTCGTCGGCCTTGCCGGTCGTCCGTTCAAGGTCAACGAGGGCCTGCACGCCCGCGAAAAGCAGGCGATCGCCAAGGAGGCGGTGGCGCTCTGCGAGGATGGCGAGCCGATCATCATCAATGGCGGCACCACGACCTTTCAGATGGTGCATTTCCTCAGCAATCGGCGAATGCAGGTTTTCACCAATTCCTTCCCGATCGCCGAGCATCTTTTGAAGCATTCGAAGAACACGGTGATGCTGTCGGGCGGCACGATCTACCGCGAGCAGAACATCATCCTCAGCCCCTTCGACAATGACGTGACGCGCAATTTCTATGCGCGCCGCATGTTCATGGGGGCACAGGGCTTAGGCCCGCTCGGCCTGATGGAGGCGGATCCGCTGTTGATCCAGGCGGAGCAGAAACTGATCGACCAGGCCGACGAACTCGTCGTGCTGGTGGACTCCTCGAAGTTTCACAAGCGGTCGAGCCTCATCCTTTGCGGGCTGAAGCGGATCGCCACTGTCATTACGGATTCGGGCATCGAGGACAGGCATGCCGCGATGCTTGAAAATGCCGGTGTGCGGCTGGTCGTTGCCAGCTCGAGAGCCGGCACAGATGCGGAGAACATGTCCTCGTCCGCCTGAGGGGTGGGCGAGGAGAGGGGAAGGTGACGCTCACGGCCGGAGGGGCCGGGGCATCGCCAATGGAGGAAATCGCGCCGGTGACGCTTGTCGCGTGCCGGTCATTGGGAGGAAATGAGCATGAAAATCCTGAAGTCACTGATGGTCACGGCCGCCGTTTCGCTGGCGCTGATGGCCAATGCCGCGCATGCGGAAAACAAGAAGATCGCGCTCGTGGTCAAGGCGCTCGGCATCGGCTTCTTCGAAGCCGCCAACAAGGGCGCGCAGGAAGCCGCCAAGGAGCTGGGCGACGTCGAGGTGATCTATACCGGCCCGACGACGACGACCGCCGAAGGCCAGATCGAGGTGATCAACTCGTTGATCGCCCAGAAGGTTGACGCCATCGCCGTTTCCGCCAACGACACCGACGCCCTCGTTCCGGCGCTGAAGAAGGCGATGGATCGCGGCATCAAGGTCATCTCCTGGGACTCAGGCGTCGCCAAGGATGGCCGCCTGATGCACCTGAACCCGTCGTCGAGCCCGCTGATCGGCAACATGATCATCAAGCTCGCCGCCGACAACCTGCCTGAGGGCGGCGATGTCGCGGTGCTTTCAGCAACGGCGACCTCGACCAACCAGAACACCTGGATCGCCGAGATGAAGAAGGTCCAGGGCAACTACAAGGGCATCAATGTCGTCGCGACCGTTTATGGTGACGACCTCGCCGACAAGTCCTATCGCGAAACGCAGGGCCTTATTCAGTCCTATCCGAACCTGAAGGCGATCATCGCGCCGACCTCGGTCGGTATCGTTGCCGCCGCCCAGGCCGTCACCGACGCCGGCAAGATCGGCCAGATCAACGTCACCGGTCTCGGCCTTCCCTCGGAAATGGCCGGCCACGTGAAGTCGGGCGCCTCCAAGTCTTTCGCGATCTGGAACCCGATCGACCTCGGCTACTCCGCAACGATGGTCGCCTACGACCTGATCAACGGTGCCGAAGCCAAGCCGGGTGCTGAACTGAAGATGGGCCGCATGGGTGCCGTCAAGCTCGACGACAACAACGAAGGCGCGATGGCCGACCCGTTCGTCTACGATGCCAAGAATGTCGAGGAATTCGCCAAGATCTTCTGATCCGGCGAAAGCCCCTCATCCGCCTGCCGGTCCCTTCTCCCCGCTTGCAGGGAGAAGGGACAAGCGGCAACGGTTTGCCCCCCTTCCCGACGAGGAGGGAAGAGAGCGGCATGCCCGAGCCTTCTCACCGCATGCGGGGAGAAGGTTAGGGTGAGGGGCAACCCGCGCGGGCGGATACGAGGGCATACGAGGCCCGAACGACTTCGCGTTATCGAAACGACTGAATGGTGGACTGTCTCTTGCTGCAGGATACGCTCACATCGCGGATGAAGCCCGCCATTGCGCTCGAAGGGATCTCGAAGTCCTTTCCCGGGGTGAAGGCGCTCTCTGATGTTTCGCTGGCGCTCTATCCGGGGTCGGTGACCGCGCTGATCGGCGAAAACGGCGCCGGGAAATCGACGCTGGTGAAGATCCTGACCGGCATCTACCAACCGGACGAGGGCACGATCTCCGTCGGTGATCAGGAGGTTCATTTCCCGACGGCGCTGGCGGCCGCACGCGCCGGCGTCACCGCGATCCATCAGGAAACCGTGCTCTTCGATGAGCTCTCGGTCGCGGAGAACATTTTCCTCGGCCACGCCCCGCGCAATCGCTTCGGGCTGATCGACTGGAAGAAGCTCAATGCCGATGCGCGTGCCTTGCTTTCGCGCGCCGGTGCCGATCTCGATCCGACCATCCGCCTGCGCGATCTCGGTATCGCCAAGAAACATCTGGTCGCGATCGCCCGCGCGCTGTCGATCGATGCGCAGGTGGTGATCATGGACGAGCCCACGGCCGCCTTGTCGCACAAGGAAATCCACGAACTCTATGCCCTCGTCGAACGGCTGAAGGCAGACGGCAAGGCGATCCTGTTCATCAGCCACAAGTTCGATGAAATCTTCCGCATCGCCGACCGCTACACGGTGTTTCGCGACGGAACGATGGTCGACGAAGGGCTGATCGCCGATGTCAGCCAGGACGAACTGGTGCGCCTTATGGTTGGCCGCGCTGTCGGTTCGGTTTACCCGAAGAAGGACGTGGCGATCGGCGAACCGGTGCTCACGGTCTCCGGTTACCGCCACCCGACCGAGTTCGAGGACATCAACTTCGAGCTTCGCCGCGGCGAGATCCTCGGCTTCTACGGCCTGGTCGGCGCCGGCCGTTCCGAGTTCATGCAGTCGCTGATCGGCGTCACCCGGCCATCGGCCGGTGCTGTCCGGCTCGATGGCGAGGTGCTGGTGATCCGCAGCCCGTCCGAAGCGATCCGGGCTGGCATCGTCTATGTGCCCGAAGAGCGCGGCCGCCAGGGTGCGATTATCGGCCTGCCGATCTTTCAGAACGTCACGCTGCCGTCGTTGTCGCGCACCTCGCGCTCGGGCTTCCTGAAGCTTGCCAACGAGTTCGCGCTCGCCCGCGAATATACCACGCGCCTCGACCTGCGCGCCGCCTCGCTCGATCAGGATGTCGGTACGCTTTCGGGCGGCAACCAGCAGAAGGTCGTTATCGCCAAGTGGCTGGCGACGAAGCCGAAGGTGATCATTCTCGACGAGCCGACCAAAGGCATCGACATCGGCTCCAAGGCCGCCGTGCACGCCTTCATGAGCGAGTTGGCGGCACAGGGCCTGAGCGTCATCATGGTCTCCTCGGAAATCCCGGAGATCATGGGCATGTCCGACCGCGTCATCGTGATGCGCGAGGGGCGGATCGCCGGGCGCTTCGAGCGCGCTGAATTGACGGCGGAAAAGCTGGTGCGTGCCGCAGCCGGCATTCAGGAGGCCGCGTGATGGCAAACATCCTCAGGAATCGCGAACTGCTGCTGGTCGGCGCGATCGCCGTGCTGCTGGCGCTGATCACCTGGCGTTTCCCGCCCTTCGTCGCGCCCGCGAACCTCGGGCGCGTCTACAACGACACGTCGATCCTGATCATTCTGGCGCTTGGCCAGATGGCGGTGATCCTGACGCGCTGCATCGATCTTTCGATGGCCGCCAACCTCGCGCTCTCGGGCATGGTGGCGGCGATGCTGAACGCCGCCTTTCCGGGCCTGCCGATCCCGCTGATCATCCTTGCGGCAGTTGCGCTCGGCACTTTGCTCGGCATGATCAACGGCGCGCTCGTCTGGAAGCTCGACATTCCGCCGATCGTCGTAACCCTCGGCACGCTCACCATCTATCGCGGCCTGATCTTTCTCTTGAGCGGCGGCAAGTGGATCAATGCCCACCAGATGAGCGACGCCTTCAAGGCATTGCCGCGCGACGAGCTCTTTGGTTTCCCGGTTCTCTCCTGGCTCTCGCTGGTGATGATCGCGCTCGTTTTCCTGCTGATGAGCCGCACGGCGCTCGGACGCGCCTTTTATGCGGTCGGCGGCAATCCGCACGCGGCGGTCTATACCGGCATCGATGTCGGCCGCACCCGCTTCTCGGCCTATTGCATATCCGGCGCGCTTGCCGGGCTCTCGGGCTATCTTTGGGTGTCGCGTTATGCCGTCGCCTATGTCGACATCGCCGCCGGCTTCGAACTCGACATCATCGCAGCCTGTGTGATCGGCGGCATATCGATCGCCGGCGGCATCGGCACGGTAGCAGGCGCGGTGCTCGGTGCGCTGTTCCTTGGCGTGATCAAGAACGCCTTGCCGGTCATCAATATCTCGCCCTTCGCCCAATTGGCGATTTCGGGCATGGTCATCATTGTCGCTGTTGCCGTCAACGCCCGCGCCGAGCGGCGCAAGGGCCGCGTCATCTTGAGAAAGGCGGAGGCTGTCTGATGGCCGAGACGCACCTTACCCCACGACATATCCCCGATCGGCTGGAAGGCCGCAGCGCGCGCCTGCTGAAGAGCTGGGAAAGCCTGCTGCTTGTCGTCGCCTGCCTCATCTTTCTCGGCAACTCGCTGGCCTCGCCCTACTTCCTCGACCCGTGGAACCTCTCGGACGCGACCTTCAACTTCACCGAAAAGGCGATGATTGCCTTCGCCATGGCGCTGGTGATCATTTCCGGCGAGATCGATCTGTCGGTGGCCTCGATCATCGCGCTCGCCTCGACGGCGATGGGCTATGCCGTGCAACTTGGCTTCGACACGCCGGCGCTGGTGGTGATCGGTCTCTCTGTCGGGCTTCTTTGCGGTGCGATCAACGGCCTCTTGATCACCGGTCTCGGGTTGCCCTCGATCGTGGTGACCATCGGCACCATGAGCCTCTTCCGCGGTCTCTCCTTCATCATCCTCGGCGACCAGGCTTTCACCGGTTATCCCGACAGCTTCTCGTGGTTCGGCCAAGGCTATGTCTGGTGGGTGTTCTCCTTCGAGTTCACGCTCTTCGTTTCCCTCGCGGTCGTCTACGGCGTCGTCTTGCACAAGACCAATTTCGGCCGCGCGGTCTATGCCATCGGCAACAATCAGACGGCGGCGCTCTTCTCCGGCATCCGCGTTGCGCGCATCAAATTCATCCTCTTCCTCCTGACCGGGTTGATGGCCGGGCTTGCCTCGATCTGCCTGACCTCGCGCCTCGGCTCGACGCGCCCGTCGATCGCGCTCGGCTGGGAGCTGGAGGTGGTAACGATGGTGGTACTCGGCGGCGTCAACATTCTCGGTGGCTCCGGCACCATCCCGGGCGTCGTGCTGGCCGCCCTGATCATGGGTATGGTGACCTTCGGTTTCGGCCTGCTCAACGTGCCGGGCATCGTCATGTCGATCTTCATCGGCCTGCTACTGATCTCGGTGATCGCGCTCCCCATTCTCTGGCGGCGCGCCCGTCAGCGTCTCGCACATTGAGGATCCGATGGAAAAATACGCGTTCCGTATGCGCCTGAACCCAGGCATGGCCGCCGAATACAGGGCGCGGCACGATGCCATCTGGCCGGAACTGGCCACCCTGCTGAAGGAGGCCGGCGTCTCCGACTACTCCATCCATCTGGACGAGGAGACCAGTCTGCTTTTCGGTGTGCTCTGGCGGACCGACGATCACCGCATGGCCGACCTGCCGTCCCATCCCATCATGCAGAAATGGTGGGCCTATATGGCCGATATCATGGAAACCCATGGCGATAACGAACCGGTGGCGGTGCCGCTGACGACCGTTTTCCATTTGGACTGATAAGATGCGGGTTGTTGGCGTTATCGATATCGGCAAGACCAATGCCAAGGTCGCAGCCGTTGATCTCGACCGTTTCGAGGAGATCGCCGTCCGCAAGACGGCGAATGCGGTGCTGACTGATGGTCCTTATCCGCATTTCGATGTCGAGCGTCTCTGGGCCTTCCTGCTCGAAAGCCTCGCGTCACTCCATGCCGAACACGTCTTCGAGGCGATCTCGATCACCACCCACGGCGCGACCGCCGTCGTGCTCGACGCATCAGGCAACCTGGCGCTTCCGGTGTTGGACTATGAGCACGCCGGTCCCGACAGCCTCGCCGCCGAGTATGATAATGTCAGGCCGCCCTTTTCCGAGACCGGCTCCGCGCGCCTGCCCATGGGCCTCAATGTCGGCGCCCAGCTCTATTGGCAGCAGAAGACCTTTCCCGACGACTTCGCCAGGGTCGCCTCGGTCCTCACCTATGCGCAATATTGGACCTATCGACTGACAGGTACGCTCTGTAACGAGCTGACCTCGCTCGGCTGCCACACGGATCTCTGGAACCCACGGGCAGGGACATTCTCGTCTCTTGTCGAAAGCCAGGGCTGGACGCCCCTCTTCGCACCGGTGTTGAAGGCGAGCGATATCGCCGGAGCGCTACTGCCAGAGCTTTGTTCGGCAACGGGCATTGCATCAGGGACCCCCGTCTATTGCGGCATTCACGATTCCAACGCCTCGCTGCTGCCGCATCTCCTGACACGTACCTCGCCCTTCTCGGTGGTCTCAACCGGCACCTGGGTGGTGATGCTTGCGGTCGGCGCCGAGGCGAAGGTGCTCGATGAACACCGCGACACGCTGATCAACGTCAACGCGCTTGGCGATCCCGTACCCTCCGCCCGCTTCATGGGCGGCCGCGCCTTCCAGCTTCTGTTGGGGGAGGGGGCGCCCCCTGTGTCGCCGCAAACGGAAGAGGCCGTGGCCGGGGCCGGCCACATGCTGCTGCCGTCCATTCCCGAGGGATCCGGTCCCTTTCCGGCCGCAAAAGCGATCTGGACGACGGACGAACGGGAGCTTGGCCCCGCCGAACGCTTTGTCGTCGTCTCGTTCCATCTGGCGCTGATGACAGCCACCTGTCTCGACCTGATCGGCGCGCGCGGCGATATCGTCGTCGAAGGGCCCTTTGCTTCCAACAGGACCTATCTGCGCATGCTCGCCGCAGCGACGGGCCGGCCGGTCTTTGCCGATCCCCACAATATCACGGGTACGAGCCTCGGTGCTGCGTGTCTGGTTAAGGGATCCGCGGTCAGGACCGGGGTCGAGCCGCTTGCGGGCGAGATCGCGGAGAGCCTCGCCGCCTATGCGCAGGCATGGCAAAAGGCGACGCAGGACCATGTGTGCAAAGAAAAGCGGCCGTAGAACATCCGTCCCCGGCCGCAGAGATGCCTGGTTGTGTCAGTAAGAGACGGGCTAAAGCCCGATCAAAACACAGAGCTGCGCTTTGCCGACCGGTTGTGCTCGATGTTGAGCACGATCGATACTGCCATCATTGTCAGGATTGCTGTGAGTGCGGCGCCAATGCCAAGAACAATCATTGTTCGTTTCCTGTAAGCGCATCGTCATGATGTCGCTTTGCGTGATGCGAAGGTTTCTTCGCGCATGCAGCGCCCACTTCACTTTCGCTTCGATACGCGAGCGCAAGTCGAAGTACAATTCTAAACTCTTGTGATTGAGAACCTGTTGGTTTCAGGCGTGTTTATTACAGTTTTGTTGCAGCGCAAAAATGGCGCGTGAAAACACCCTGTGAATTTTAGTGATTCCGATTAGAGGCGAGGGACCGTTAACCTTCAAGCAAGGAATTAACCATAAACATGGTCCCACACGTCGGAATGGGATAATTCACAAGTCTCCTCAAGGCATGATGCCGCCCCGCCGTACCGGTTCCGGTCCGGTATCCATTCTTCACCGAATTTACTTGCGGGATGAACGACAGCAGACGCTTTTCGGCGGAGGCTGATCTCATCGATGTGGCGTGCACGTCCGGTGGACCGTGGCTCTCCCTGATGCTCCCCAGGCAAGTTCCGAACGTGCAGCACCGGGGATCAGCGTTGAGGCAGGAAGCATCGTCAGAACAGGCAAAAAAGGGCCAGGCAGGCAGCCTGCTGGAGCGCCTGCGCTTTGCCGGGCTCGACGACGAGAGCTGCAACCGCGTCCGCGATCACAGACAAAAGCTTTCTCCCCGGATTGATCAGGCGCTTCGCGACCTCTTCCAGCGCCTCCAGACCTATCCCGACGCCGCCCGCCATTTCGACAGCGACCGCCAGATCGACCGCCTTCAGGATCTTCAGTCGTTGCACTGGAACGTGCTGACCGACGCACGCTTTGACGGGCTTTATGCCGAGCGCATCAAGGTGCTCGCAGACACCGCAAGCCGCATGGGCCTCGACCCGCGCTGGCAGATGGCAAGCCATGCCGTCGTGCTCGAACATCTCATCGTCGGACTGATCGAAGACGCCTGGCCGCGATCCTTCCTGCCGATGGGCAAGGCGCGCCGCCGCGAACTTTGCGAGCTCGTCGCCGCTCTGGTGCGCACGACCTTCGTCGACAGCGAGATCGGCGTTTCGCTCCGCTTCAACGCCCTCCGCCAACAGCACCAGCGGCAGCTCGCCGAGCAGCGCAGCGCCGACGAGCTGGAGGTCAAGGCGCTCTTCGGCGACTTTGCCGAAGGCGTGAGCCAGGGTGATCTCGGCGCGCGGTTGCCGGAAACGGCGGTCGAAGCCTATCAGCCGATCGTGGCGAGCCTGAACGCGGCACTCGAACAGATCCAGCAAAGTCTTCAGGCCTCCGATCAGCGCAGCCAGGCTGCCGGGGTACTGGTCGACCGCATGCGCGACGGCGCGACAGCCTTCACGGACAAGGCGAGCGCTGAAGCCGACGCGCTTTCCGGGCAGCTTGCCGTGCTCTCCGACATGGCCGGACGCATGGCGACCGGTTCGGGCCGGATCAGCGCCACGGAAACGAAGGCCAACGAGACCCGCATTGCCGTCGAGCGCAGCGGCGAGATCGCCGGCCAGGCGATTTCCGCCATGGCCGACATCGAGGCGTCGGCCGAAAAGATCGGCCAAATCATCGGCGTCATCGACGAGATCGCCTTCCAGACCAATCTTTTGGCGCTCAACGCCGGCATCGAAGCGGCGCGCGCCGGCGACAGCGGTCGCGGTTTTGCCGTCGTCGCCCAGGAAGTGCGTGCGCTGGCACAGCGCTCCGGCGAAGCGGCGCGCGAAATCAAGCAGCTCGTTTCCGGCACCAAGGCGCAGGTCGAGACCGGCGTCGAGATTGTCGGCCGCACCCAGGACGCGATCAGCAGCATCGTCGAGCAGGTCACGTCGATCAATTCCGCCGTCTCCGGCATCGCCCGCGAGGCGGAGCAGCAGGTCGGCGACCTCCGCGGCGTCGCGACCGAGATCGGCACGATCTCCAGGGGTGTCGAGGCAAGTGCCGCGCTGGCCGGCGATACCGTCCGTTCGTCGGACGATCTTCATACGGTCATCGTCGAGCTCGGCGAGACCATCCGCCAGTTCCGCCTGGAGCGTCGCCATCCGGCCGCATCGGCGCGCGCCGGCCGCGAGCCCTTCCGTCACACATCCGCCGTCGTTGCCGAAGAGCCGGCCGCAGCGTTGTTTGACGACGGGCTGCAGCGGCAGCTCGCCGGTTGGCAGCGCTGATATCAAGGGCAGTAGAGAGTTAGCAGTCGAGGAAGACAGAAATGGCCAGCAAGAAGACCGCCCAGAAGACGCTTAGCCTCGCTCCGGTTTTGGACCTGAATGAGGCAACGGCACTGCACGAGAAGCTGCTCGCGCTCAAGGGCAGCGATATCGTGATCGACGCTTCCGCGGTCGAGCGGGTCGGGACGCTTTGTGTCCAGGTGCTGATGGCCGGCGCCAAGACCTGGGAAGAGGAACATTTGTCTTTCACCTTCAGCAAGGTGTCGGACGCTTTCGAGAAAACGACACAGCTCATCGGGGTCGAGATCGACCACCTGATGGCAAAGGAGATTTGAGAAAATGAAGAAGCGAGTTCTGACGGTCGACGACTCCCGGACGATCCGAAACATGCTGCTGGTTACGCTGAACAATGCCGGTTTCGAAACGATTCAGGCCGAAGACGGCGTCGAAGGCCTTGAGGTCCTGGAAGAAGCCAATCCGGACGTGATCGTCACCGACATCAACATGCCGCGTCTCGACGGCTTCGGCTTCATCGAAGGCGTGCGCAAGAACGATCGCTACCGCGCCATTCCGATCCTGGTACTGACCACCGAAAGCGACGCGGAGAAGAAGAACCGCGCGCGTCAGGCGGGTGCAACCGGCTGGATCGTCAAGCCGTTCGACCCGACCAAACTCATCGATGCAATCGAGCGCGTAACGGCCTGAAGTCCGGGGATAGCCTCCAATGGATATGAACGAAATCAAAGAGATCTTCTTCCAGGAATGCGAGGAACAACTCGCCGAACTGGAATCGGGTCTGCTGAAGCTCAATGATGGCGACCGCGACCCGGAAACGGTCAATGCCGTTTTCCGTGCGGTGCACTCCATCAAGGGTGGCGCCGGCGCCTTCGGGCTGGACGACCTCGTCTCCTTCGCGCACGTGTTCGAGACGACCCTTGATTGCGTTCGTTCCAATAGGCTCGATCCCGGACCGGAAGTTCTGAAGGTGATGCTGAAGTCGGCCGACGTACTCGCCGACCTCACCAACGCTGCGCGCGATGGCGGCAGCGTCGACGAGGCGCGCAGCCGCCAGCTGATCAAGGAACTCGAGGCGCTGGCAAACGGCGAAGTTCCACAGGCGTCGGCAGCGCCGGCCGAAACGGTTGCCAAGCCCGTCGCTGCCGTGGCTCCGCCGCCGGTCAACGACGAAGGCTTCCAGCCGGTCGCCTTCTCCTTCGATGACTTCGACGCGGCTGAAGAGCCGCCGCTGATGGAAATGCCCACCTATGAGATCGTCTTCAAGCCGAAGTCCGATCTCTACGCCAAGGGCAACGAGGCAACGCTGCTTCTGCGCGACCTCTCGCGCCTTGGCGAGATGAGCATTCATTGCGATATGGGCGCACTGCCGACACTCGATCGGCTGAGCCCGGAGAGCGCCTATTTCTTCTGGAAGATCTCGCTCAAGACCGACAAGGGCGAGGACGCGATCCGTACGGTTTTCGAATTCGCCGAGTGGGATTGCGACCTGGAAATTTCGCTGGTCGAAGACGAGGCGACGCAGTCGGGCGAAGAGCTGCCGATGCAGCCCGTTCCCTTCGACCTGTCGATCCTTGACGACGAACCGGCGGTATCGGTCGGTGTCGTCGAGGAAGAAGAACAGCTTGCCTCCCAGCAGCAGGATCGCGACGCCGCGGTTTCAGCCGCCGGCACGGCCAGCAACGTGCTGCAGATGGCGCAGTCCGCCGCCCGCGCACCGGCTGAGAAGGCAGCTCCCGCGGCCAGCGCCGCCGCCCAGAGCGCTGCCGCCCAGCAGGCCGCCGCGTCGGCTGCAACGCCGACCATTCGCGTCGATCTCGATCGCGTCGACCGCCTGATCAACCTTGTCGGCGAACTCGTGATCAACCAGGCGATGCTCTCGCAGAGCGTCGTCGAGAACGACACCAACGGCACGTCCTCGATCAACATGGGCCTCGAAGAGCTGCAGCAGCTCACCCGCGAGATCCAGGATTCGGTGATGGCGATCCGCGCCCAGCCGGTGAAGCCTGTCTTCCAGCGTATGTCGCGTATCGTTCGCGAAATCGCCGACATGACCGGCAAGTCGGTCCGCCTGATCACCGAAGGCGAGAACACCGAAGTCGACAAGACCGTCATCGACAAGCTCGCCGAGCCGCTGACCCATATGATCCGCAACGCGGTCGACCACGGCCTCGAAACGCCGGAGAAGCGCCTTGCCGCCGGCAAGAGCGCCGAAGGCACGGTGCGCCTGACGGCGAAGCACCGTTCCGGCCGCATCGTCATCGAGCTTGCCGACGACGGTGCCGGCATCAACCGTGAGAAGGTGCGCCAGAAGGCGATCGACAACGACCTGATCGCCGCCGACGCCAACCTCTCGGACGAAGAGATCGACAACCTTATCTTCCACGCCGGCTTCTCGACGGCCGACAAGATCTCCGACATCTCCGGCCGCGGCGTCGGCATGGACGTGGTCAAGCGCTCGATCCAGGCGCTCGGCGGTCGCATCAACATCTCCTCGAAGCCGGGCCACGGTTCGGTCTTCACCATGAGCCTGCCGCTGACGCTCGCCGTTCTCGACGGCATGGTGGTCACCGTCGCCAACCAGACACTCGTCGTGCCGCTGACCGCGATCGTCGAAACACTGCAGCCGGAAGCCGCAGCGATCCATTCCTTCGGCTCCAACCAGCGGCTGATCTCGATCCGCAACTCCTTCTGCCCGCTCGTCGACGTCGGCCGGATCCTGAATTTCCGTGCCATTCAGGCGAACCCGGTCGAAGGCGTCGCCCTGCTCGTCGAATCGGAAGGTGGCGGCCAGCGCGCCCTGATGGTCGATGCGATCCAGGGGCAGCGCCAGGTGGTGATCAAGAGCCTCGAGGCCAACTACACCCACGTGCCGGGTATCGCCGCCGCGACCATTCTCGGTGACGGCCGCGTGGCGCTCATCCTCGATGTCGACGCGATCGTCGCCGCCTCGCGCGGGCATTCGCTGAAACCTGAAATGTCACTGGCTGCAGTCGGATAATGACAATGACCTATGCCGCAAGAAATCTGACCACGGACGGACGGGAGCTGATCGCTTTCCGCGTCGGCGATCAGGAATTCTGCGTAAACATCATGCAGGTGCGCGAGATCCGTGGCTGGACGCCTGCGACATCCATGCCGCATGCGCCATCCTATGTGCTCGGTGTCATCAACCTTCGCGGTGCGGTGCTGCCGATCGTCGATCTCTCGGCCCGGCTCGGCATGACGCCGGCCGACCCGACCGTGCGTCACGTCATCATCGTTGCGCAGGTCAAGAGCCAGGTCGTCGGCCTGCTTGTGGATGCCGTCTCCGACATCCTGACGATCACCGACGACAAGATCCAGCCGACGCCGGATGTCATCTCGTCGGAGTTCGAAAAGAGCTTCGCGCGCGGTGTGCTTGCGATCGAAGGCCGGATGATCTGTCTCATTGAACTCGAAGCGATCTTCCCGCAGGAAGAAAGGGAAGCCGCATGAGAAGTCAGCCCGTCGCTGAACAGAAACTGTCGCCGGACGAGTGCCTAGCGAGCGGCGAGTATCCGTTGACCCGCCGCGATCTTACCGAGATCGCTGCGATGATCTATGCGGATGCCGGCATCTATCTCAACGAGACCAAGGCGTCGCTTGTTTATTCGCGGCTGTCGAAGCATATCCGCAATCTCGGGCTCAAGGGCTTCCGCGAATATTGCCAGCTGGTCGCTTCGCCCGCCGGTGCGGCTGCGCGGCGCGACATGCTTTCGCATCTGACCACCAACTTCACGCGGTTCTTCCGCGAGAACCATCACTTCGAGCACCTGAAGACCGACGTGCTGCCGGAGCTCATCGCGCGCGCTAAGGCCGGCGGCCGGGTGCGCATCTGGTCGGCCGCCTGCTCGGACGGCCAGGAGCCCTATTCGATTGCGCTGACGGTTCTGTCGCTGCTGCCGAATGCGGCCGACTACGACTTCCGGATCCTGGCAACCGACATCGACCCGAAGATCCTGGCGCTCGCCCGCGCCGGTGCCTACGACGCAACCGCGCTCGAAACCGTCAATCCGGCCATGCGCAAGCAATATTTCTCCGAGGTCAACAGCGGCGGCCGCTTCAAGTGGCAGGTCGACGATCGGGTCAAGCGGCTGATCACCTTCAACGAACTGAACCTGATGGCGCAATGGCCGTTCAAGGGGCCGTTCGACGTTATCTTCTGCCGCAACGTCGTCATCTATTTCGACGAGCCGACGCAGATGAAGATCTGGTCGCGCTTCGCCGGCATGCTGAACACCGACGGTCACCTTTATATCGGCCATTCCGAACGGGTGTCCGGTGACGCGAAGGCGCACTTCGACAACATCGGCATCACCACCTACCGCCACACCGGCAAATTTCATGGAGGACGGGCATGACCACTCCCGCTCGCGTTCTCGTCGTTGACGACTCCGCCACAATGCGTGGCCTGATTACAGCCGTGCTCAACGCGGATCCAGACGTGACCGTCGTCGGCCAGGCGGCCGACGCCATGGAAGCGCGCCAGGCGATCAAGCAACTCGATCCCGATGTCGTCACCCTCGACATCGAAATGCCGAACATGAACGGCCTCGAATTCCTCGACAAGATCATGCGGTTGCGGCCGATGCCGGTCATCATGGTCTCGACGCTTACCCACAAGGGCGCTGAAGCCACGATCGCAGCACTCGAGATCGGCGCCTTCGATTGTGTCGGCAAGCCGCATCCGGGCGATCCCCATCCCTTTGCCGGTCTCGTCGACAAGGTAAAGGCGGCCGCCCGCTCGCAGCGCAAGTTCATCATCACCGGCAATAAGGTCGCGGCGCCGGCTCCGGCCAATGCAAATACGGCGTCCGAGTACCGAGCCGGCCGCAAGATCATCGCCATCGGCGCCTCGACAGGCGGCGTTGAAGCCCTGATCACGGTACTGCAGAAGTTCCCGGCCAATTGCCCGCCGACGGTCATCACGCAGCACATGCCGCACACCTTCACCAAGAGCTTCGCGGAGCGGCTGAACCGTCTCTGCGCGCCGGCGGTGCAGGAGGCGACGGACGGCGCGCGGCTCGAAATCGGCAAGGTCTACCTGGCGCCCGGTGGCGAGCGCCATCTGCAGGTCGCCAACCCGACGGCACCCTGCTGCCGCCTGGTTGACCGCGACCCGGTCAACGGGCATCGGCCCTCGGTCGACGTGCTGTTCGATTCAGTCGCCGAGCTTGCCGGACGCAATGCAATCGGTGTCATTCTGACCGGCATGGGGCGCGACGGCGCCTCCGGTCTCCTGAAAATGCGGCATGCCGGAGCAAAGACCTTCGGCCAGAACGAAAAGACATGTGTCGTCTACGGCATGCCGAGAGTCGCCTATGAATTGGGCGCCGTTGAAACCCAGCTCCCCCTCGGATCCATCGGGGAGGAGGTCCTGAAAGCAGCGGCGCTCCGCAAGGAAGGAAGCGAATAATGTCCATCGCCGAAAAAATCAAAGTTCTGATCGTCGACGATCAGGTGACGAGCCGCCTGCTCCTGGGTGACGCCCTGCAGCAGCTCGGCTTCAAGCAGATCACCGCCGCTGGTGACGGGGAGCAGGGCATGAAGATCATGGCTCAGAACCCGCACCACCTCGTGATCTCTGACTTCAACATGCCGAAGATGGACGGGCTCGGCCTGCTGCAGGCTGTCCGCTCCAACCCGGCGACCAAGAAGGCGGCCTTCATCATCCTGACGGCCCAGGGCGACCGTGCCCTGGTTCAGAAGGCAGCGGCCCTCGGTGCCAACAACGTTCTGGCCAAGCCCTTCACCATCGAAAAGATGAAGGCTGCGATCGAAGCCGTATTCGGGGCGCTCAAATGAACATGGAAGCCGCCGGCAAGCGCGTGCATGTCATCCAGGGTGAGTACAAGGTCTTCAACGATCCGAACATCGTGCTGTCGACCATTCTCGGTTCCTGTGTGGCAGCCTGCATGCGCGATCCCGTGGCCGGCGTCGGCGGCATGAATCACTTCCTGCTGCCAGGTTCCGCGACGTCGCCCATGTCCGGCGGCGACGCGACCCGCTACGGGGTCCACCTCATGGAATTGCTCATCAACGGTCTCCTGAAACAGGGCGCCCGGCGAGATCGTCTCGAAGCCAAGATCTTCGGCGGCGCCAAGACGATCGCGCGGTTTTCCAATGTCGGCGAACAGAACGCCGCCTTCGCGCGCCAGTTCCTGCTCGACGAGGGCATCCGCATCGTCGGCGAGAGCACCGGCGGCGAGCACGGCCGCAAGCTCGAATACTGGCCGTCGTCTGGCCGCGCCCGGCAATACGCCCTGACCGGCGTCGAGACGCAGCGCACGGTGCAACTGGAGGAACGCCCGATCGTCGCGCCGAAGCCGGCCGAAAGCTCCATCGAATTCTTCTGATGCTGCGAGGCAGGCGCCTCGCAGGCCTGAAATACGACTTCTACCGCAGCCCCGAGCCACGTGAGACATACACATGCAGACCGACTACCTGGGCCACATGCCGCACGTGGAAGAAGCGCTCCCCGAAGTGCTGATGCGCATCGTCACCGAATTGCATGACGTCGCCTATCTGATCGAGCGGATCGAGCCGCAACTGGCCGGTGACCACGGCGCCGATGCGCTTGCCAATCCCGACAAGATGATGGTGCTGCAGGGCATCGACCTTGCCGTGCAGAAGACCCGCGGTCTGGCCGAGTTCATCGACACGATTACCGCATCGATCCCGGACGCCTGGATGGTCGACGTCACCACGGCCGTCAATCTGGTAAAGCTTGCCGATATGAAAAAGGCACTTGGCAACGGCATGTTGCGCCACGGCCACTCCCAACCGCTGACGAAGGCGGCCGGTGATTTCGAAGCGTTCTGACGCTCCCAGAGAGCCTCGCAGGACGCGGGTTCAAGAAACATCCATTTAAAATCAATGGCTTGCTGTACCGAATTCTGACGCGGCCGCGACTTTGCGCGCAGGTTTGGCTGCGTCCGGCGGTCCGTTTCGCCCCAGTGCATAAGTTTTGCGGCGGCGCCTCCGCCGCTTCGGTCGGGCGCATCAAGCCAAGTTCGCGCAAGTTTCGTTTCCTACGGTCCGGATCGGGACTGGTGGATTCGCGCGCATTGGAAGTCGATACTCGGCATGTCGATACCCAGAAAACCCGAATGTTGGAACTGCGCAGGGCGCTCGGCCGATGATCGGCCCATTGACCTTGCGATACTGGGTGCGGAAACAGAATGAGTCTGTTGGATCAACTCTCGACGTTCACGAAGAACCTGAGCAGTCTCGGGCAAGGCAAGCTGATCGCGTTGGCGGCGGCTGGCATTGTCGCGGTCGGCATGGTGCTCGGGGCCGGAATTTACGTCAACAGACCCTCGTTCGAGACGCTCTACGTCGGGCTCGAACGCAGCGATGTCACCCAGATCAGCATCGCGCTGGCCGAGGCCAACATCGACTTCAATGTCGGGGCTGACGGCGCCAGTCTGCAGGTTCCCGTTGGCATGACCAGCAAGGCGCGCCTGCTGCTCGCCGAGCGTGGCCTGCCGAGCAGCGCCAATGCCGGTTATGAACTCTTCGACAATGTCGGCTCGCTCGGCCTCACCTCCTTCATGCAGGAAGTGACCCGCGTGCGTGCCCTCGAAGGCGAAATCGGCCGCACCATCCAGCAGATTTCCGGTATCGCCGCCGCCCGCGTCCACATCGTGATGCCGGAGCGCGGCAGCTTCCGCAAGGCAGACCAGAACCCCACAGCCTCGGTCATGATTCGCGCCAGCGCCACGGTCGGCCGCAGCGCCGCCGCTTCGATCCGTCATCTCGTCGCCTCGTCCGTACCGGGGCTCGACGTCGATGACGTGACCGTGCTCGATTCGACCGGGCAGCTTCTCGCATCGGGCGACGATCCGGCCAACAGCGCCCTCAACCAGTCGCTCGGCGTCGTCCAGAACGTCCAGACCGAGCTTGAGAAGAAGATCGACAACGCGCTCGCTCCGTTCCTCGGCATGGACAACTTCCGTTCGAGCGTCACGGCACGTCTGAACACCGACACGCAGCAGATCCAGGAAACGGTGTTCGATCCGGAATCGCGGGTCGAACGCTCTACCCGCGTGACCAAGGAAGAGCAGAAGTCCAGCCAACAGCAACCGGACAATGCAGCGACGGTGCAGCAGAACATTCCTCAGGCCGCCCCGAAGGGCGGTGCCGGCCCGCAGTCGAGCGACCAGGCCGAGAAGAAGGAAGAGCAGACCAACTACGAGATCAACAGCAAGACGATCGCCACCGTCAAGAACAGCTATACGGTCGAGCGGCTCTCCGTTGCCGTCGTCGTCAACCGCGGCCGCCTGGCAGCGATGGTCGGCGAACCGGCCGATCAGGCCAAGATCGACGCCTATCTCGCTGACATGCAGAAGATCGTCGCTTCGGCTGCCGGCCTCGATACCAACCGCGGCGACGTCGTGACCCTGACCGCCATGGACTTCGTCGAGACGCAGCTGCTCGACCAGGCGGTGGCCGGTCCCGGTGTGATGGAGACGCTCACTCGCAATCTCGGCGGTATCATCAACGCGCTCGCCTTCATCGTCGTCGCCTTCCTGGTGGTCTGGATGGGCATGCGGCCCCTGGCACGCCAGCTCGGTCTCGGTGGCGGTGCCGGTCAGATCCAGGGCGAAGCAGCCGGCCTCGAACTGCCCGACTTCTCTCCGGCCAATGCCGGTGCCGGTGGCGCGCTCATGGACGGCTTCGGCTCGGACTTCGGCTTCGACAGCACCGACGACCTGCTCAGCATGGGCGACGACAGCGGCGGCTTCAACCGCCGCGTCAAGGAAGGTCCGGAACGGCGCCTGGCCCGCATGGTCGAGATCAGCGAAGAGCGCGCGGCGAAGATCCTGCGCAAGTGGGCTCTCGACAAGGCGGCCTGACACTCAGAAAACAGCTTTGGAATTTCTTGCAAATCCCGCCCTCGTGGCGGGATTTTTCTTGTCCCCGCTGCCTGTGATCGCGCTTGCGGTGGATTTCGATGTTGGGAGCAAATATTGCGGGAGTCCGGCCGCCGGTTTTCATCTGGCTTCAAAATTGCTTCAAGTTTCGAAGGGAGCTCACGTGAGTCCCGGTGGAATCCCGGATGGTAATGTTTTAACGATATCTTAATTTATAGATTCCGCGCGCCCGCATGACGTGCATTGTGCTGTGTCATCTACTATGACGGTTTCGAGCAATACAGAGTTAAATCGAAATATATCTTTGTTATAGCCGAAATTAATTCTATGGCTTTCACAATTTATATATCGGTAAAATGAGCGTTGTCTGAAAATGGGCTGGTGCATTTGAGCAACAGCTATGAAAACAAAGTATAATATCGTGCGAATTCGAAATTCTCTGAACGCGCAGAACCGTCCTTTTTTGGGATGAAATTCCGGTGCTTTCCACTTGCAACGCTGCATCGGATCCCGCCTGAGGCGCGGAAATTGTGGATTTTCAGGAGAAAAATCTCTGCTTTTCAATGTGTTGCGATGCCGCGCCGGTTCTGGCAGTGGCGCAGGGGCGTTGGCAGGGGTGACTGATCACGAATCGCGACATGCCAGCGGCACGAAGTAAATAGCCAGAAGAGGGCGATGTTTTTTTTCTCGCGTCGATGTACATTTTTAGCAGTTGATTCGTGTCCTGATCTGCGACTGGTGGTGATATTCGGCTTCGGCCGGCTGTTGGCGGCGGCAGCGCAAATGCAGTTCCGGGATGTGGATCCGGCACAGGGGCTGAACTCATGGACATTTCGCAAGCAGACATTGCTGTCTGGCCTTTGCCGACGGCACCGACACGCGCACGCGGCGGCGGGTTTTCGCGCGAGCAGCTTTTGCGACGACTGGGCGAAGTCGCCGGGCGCGGTGCTCTCGGAAGCGGCCTTTCGGCGCTGACGGAATATGTCGGCGCAAGCCATTATCTGTTGGCGCGCTATGATCTGTCACAGGACAGCGGTCTCGACCATGTGGTCTGCTCGGACTGGCCTTTCGACGTCGTCCGGCGGCTTTCGGGTGTGATCACGGCGCTTCATGCCAAGACCACCGAACTGGAAAAGTGCCTCGCAGTGTTGCAGCCGTGTTTTCATGCGCTGCCAGACAATACCGAGCTTCCGCGCGGCATCAGCCGCGAATATTGCGCGATCACCTTCAATGTCGGGCGCCTGCGTTTCTCCCTGATGCTCCTGGTCCCGGAAGACGTGATCCTGTCGCAGGAGAGCCTGCGTGACGTGACGTTGCTGGCGGGCTATCTGGCAAGCTTCACCACGCGCGCCGAAGTCCGCCATGACCGCGATTTCGAGCTTACGGAGCGCGAACTCGAGTGCCTGTTCTGGATTGCCGAAGGCAAGACGAGCGAAGAGATCGCAGTGATCCTCGGCATTTCGCGCAACACCATCAACAACTACATCACCAGCGTCATGCGCAAGACTGCGACCAGGACGCGGTCGGAAGCGATTGCCTACGCGGTGCGCAACAATCTTGTGTAAGGGACGGGCGCGATGACGCATTTTCTTGGCGGCGGGCGGATCGAGGACGAGCAGAAGCTCGCGAGGAACGGCAACCGCGCCGCGCGAGCGGCCACCTTGGTCACGCGCCTGCAAGCCATGCAGCGTCAGATCAACGCCAAGCACTTTGCAGTCCTGCGGCTCAACGGCAAGGGAACCGGCAGCGCCCGAAAGCTCACCTGTGTCCTCGACAACTGGGGCGTCGCTGCCGAAGCGAACGCCCATGATCTCGTCAATGCCTATGGCGAAGAACTCGTCGCTCATCTCGACCAGTCGCTGCTGCCGGTCCTTTGGGACGGCGCCGGCGAGCACCAGGCGGCAGAGCTTTCCGAGCTGGCGCCTTTCGCGCATCGCCTGAAGGGCCGCAAGCTTCCCTATTCCGGCATCGCCTTTCCCGTCAGGCTCGGCGCCCAGGGCAACGGCTATGTCGTCTTCGCAGGCAGCTATGTGGATGCCTCCACCGAGCAGGTGGTCGATCTGCACGGCCGCAGCTGCATGATCATGACCGATCTGCTGGCGGCCGACGAGAAGCGTGTCGCACCGGCGGAAACCTTGAGCGACCGCGAGATCGCCTGCCTGCAGATGGCGGGCGACGGTCACATCAGCGAAGAGATCGCCGAGCGCATGGGACTTTCGGTCCACACGGTCAACGCCTATCTGGGCGCGGCGACGACGAAGCTCGATTCGGTCAACCGCATCCAGGCGATCGCCAAGGCAATCCGCCTCGGCTACATCAGCTGACTCTGAACTAGACGGGTCGCTCCGGCCTTTTGAGCAGCGGCGCCGACGGAATTTAACCTGCCAGCGTCAATCGCACGTCCGCACGAGACCCGTCGGAGCGGTGCTTTCAGCTCGCCAGCGGCAACTCATAGGACTTGATGAATTTCGCCTCTGCCAGGCTCCGAGCCAGGAAGGCCGTGTTCTCGTCCGGGTCGGACGAGGGGTTCTGGAAATTGATGTGGCTGATCTCGATCCCGGCCGTCTCGTTGCCGAGCGACAGGCGGACATAGATGGTCACGCCGCGGGGTTTCAGTTCGAGGTCGAGCACGATTTCCGGCTCGCTGTCCCAATCCAGATTGTAGTTGCCGCCGAGGCCGAAATTGACCGTGCCGGGCAGAAAATAGAGCTCTGCTGCCGATTCGACGAGGTCAGCGAGGCTGGCATAGGACTCGAACCGTAATAGCGCGATGAAATCGGCGGCGTCGATGAGACGCAGTTCGGTCGCCACGGGGCGAATTGCTTCAGCTACGATCTGTTCCCGCTTCTCGGAGAATTCGCACTTTTTCATCGGAGTTATGTCATCCGTTTTGGTTGCGACGCATGCACCCGGTGAATGAGCTCGGCAACAGCCTTGTAAAACACCGGTGGAATCACACTATCGACCGAGACTTGTGCAAACATGGAGCGTGCAAGCGGCGGATCTTCGAAGACCGGAACACCGTTTTTCTCTGCAATTTCACGGATTTTGAGGGCAACCAGGTCCTGGCCCATTGCGACGACCACGGGGGCGTCGCTCTCCTCGCGGACATAACGCAAGGCGACGGCATAGTGGGTCGGGTTGGCGATGACGAGCGTGGCGCGCGGCACAGACGAGATCATGCGCTTGCGCGCCCGGTCGCGCTGCATGGAGCGCAGGCGCGATTTGACGATCGGGTCGCCCTGCGCCTGTTTCATTTCCTCCTTCACTTCCTGCTTGGTCATCATCAGTTCGGTGTACCAATGGTGCCGCGACCAGAAGAGGTCGGCGATCGCCAGCACTGCGGTCGACAGCAGAATGACGATCATGATCTCGTTGAGGTCGCTCGCCATCGTCGAGAACATCGTGACCGGATCGGAAAACATCAGGTCGAGCGTGGCGAAATAGTCGTTCCAGAGCACCAGAACGACGACGACTGACACGATGATGATCTTGAACAGCGACTTGCCGAATTCGACCAGGCCCTGGATGCCGAAGATCCGCTTGAGCCCGGCCATCGGCGAAACCCGATTGAGCTTTGGCTGGATGCGGTCGAGAACCGGCACGGGCAGGTTCTGGAAGATGGAGGCGCCGACGCCGAAGACGATGAGCAGGACGAAAGCCGGGACAACCAGGGCTGTCGATTTCCAGATAAGATGGGTGATCAGTGCCACGACGTCGGTGGCGTTTTCCAGCCGCCAGGCCTCCGGTTGCTCGAAGATATCCTTGAGCGCTTCGGTGAGGGTGGCGACGCCGTCGGTCAGGAAGAAGACGAAGAAAATGTAGATCGCGAGCGTCGATGCGAACATCGTGGCTTCACGAGAAAAGGGCACGTTACCCTTTTCGGCGGCGTCGGAGATCTTCTTCTCTGACGGGGCTTCTGTTTTGCTGTCTTTATCCTGATCGTCCGACATGAGACAGGACGGCTCCCGGTTCCTCTACAGCGACGCGCGTCCGGCGGACATACGCCCTGCATTGCGCCTCCTGTAGTGGACCGAGCGCGGGAACCAGGCAAGAGTTGAGCCCCGGCATTCGCCGGGGCTCAACAGAAATTACCCTTTGGGGAGCGGTAGCCCGGCCGCTTTGTGCGGCTCGTCAGACGGAGGCAGGCCTCAGGCCGCCTGCACGTCCTTTTCCTTGAGCTCGAGCTGTCCGTTCGCAGCCAACCTGATGGCTTCCTGCGTGATCGAGCGGCGTGCGATGGCGATATCGCGCGGATTGATGCCGGCATCGCCCATGGCGAGATCGGACTCGATCATGCGGCGCTGGCGCGCGCCGATCGAGGCGAGTACCGATTCGCGCAGTTCCGACGTCGAGCCGCGCAGCGCCATCGTGATGATGTCGGTCGACACGTCGTTGAAGAGCTGAACGCGGCTGCGCTGCGGCATGTAGAGCACGTCGTCGAAGAGGAAGATCTTCGGGCGTACCTTGTTGGCGGAGGCGGTGCTGAGCGATTCGAGCGAGGCGAGCAGCGTATCGACCTGCGGCTTGTCGAGTTCGTTCATCACTTCGGCGATCTTGGCCGGGCCCGCCGAATTGCGTTCCGCTTCCATCTCGCCGATCATTTCCATGACGCGGTTTTCGATGATCGCAGCGGCCTTCGGGTTGACGTCCTTCATGTTGACGGCGCGCTTCAGGATGTCCGGGCGCTGTTCTTCCGACAGCTGCAGCAGCACCTTGGCGCCGAAGCTGGAAGGCATCATCGACAGCACGTAAGCGATCGTCTGCGCATGTTCCTTGGCAAGCTGGACGGAAACGGCAACCGGGTCGCACTCCTGCAGGCGATCCCAGATGTTGGCTTCGTAGGATTGGAAGGTGGCGCGTCGGCCGAGCAGGCCATCGACTTCGTCCGGCGTCAGGCCTTCTTCGAGAATGCTCTCGATCGCCTTGGCGTTGTCCATGAGGCCGGCACCCTCGGTGAAGAGGTCTTCGAACTCGTTGACGAGCGCTTCGAGCTCATGCGGCGGAATGGCGCGCAGCGACTGCGCCGAGGCGATGATCGACTGCAGCTCGCTCTGGGTGAAGAACTTCAACAGCTTGCTGGCGACGCCCTTGCCCATGGCAAGCAGAACGGCCGCTGCCTTGTCCGTCTGGCTGAGCGGCCTTGATAGCGCCTGAGCCTCGAAACTTTCGAAATCCATCATGGATTCATCCTTCGCCCAATCATTGGGCCCTACGACTTCTTATTGCCCTTGATCTCGATGAGTTTGACGCCGAAGCGGGTATCGTCGCCTTCGAGAACGGTAATTTCGCCACGGCCGATCACGCGACCGTTGACCATGATCTCCACCGGCTCGCCGATGCGGCGATCCAGCGCGATCGTTGCGCCTTCGCTGAGGTTCATGAGGCCCGAAACCTGCATCCGGCTCGAGCCGAGCACGATCTGGACGTCGATCGGAATGTCCATGATCAGGTCGAGATTGGCATTCATGCCGCTGCCGGGCGGTGTATCGACGGCCACATCAGCGCTGTCGAAGGACGTCGCGGCAAAATCCGTGCCGCCGAAGTCGCTCGTCGCGGCCGCGCCGCCGAGATCGGCGCCGAAGTCGCTGGAGCCGAAATCGCCGCCGAATGCGTCGAGGCCGCCAGCGGCCGGTGCGCCAAAATCACTGCCGAAATCGGTCGTGCCAAGCGTTTCGGCGCCGAATTCGGAGCCGAAAGCATCAGGCGTGTCGGAATCCTGCTTCAGGACACCGCGCAGGTCATTGATCGCCTGGTCGAGTTCCATGTCTCCGACAGCGACTTCGGCCTGTTCGTTGATGGGTGCTTTTTTGGGTGCCATGTGAGAACTATTCCAGTTGAAGCTTGCCTCAGGCATGCTGCGAGCGCGCGGCAGGCCGATTTAACTCATGATGTGGCGAAGGATGTCCTGTTCGGATCCGTGCGTATCCTTGACCCGAACCGTGTATTTCGATCCGGCGCGCCCGAATTCGCAGACATAGAGGTCGCGGCCATTGGCGTTGACGTCGACGCGAACGTCCTGGGCGTCGAGGAAGGGAATGACGTCGCCCGGTTGCAGGCGGCTGATCGTGTCGAGCGTCAGGCTTTCGAGCCGGATGCGCGCCTCGATCGTCACCGCCGAACGGCGAACCTGTTCTTCCAGCTGCTCCGTCCACTCGGCCTTCGCCTTGCGCTGCTGTCCGCTTCCCTTGGGGAAGACGATCGTTGTCTTCAGAAGCACGCTTTGCGGAACGATGATCGAGAAGGTGGAAAGCACGGGGCCGAAGCCGATCGTCATGTCGATGGCGCCGGCGTGAACGTCCTCGATCATCGGATCGGGCTTGGCGCGCGCCACGCTGTTGAGCGGGCGTTCGACGATCGGCTCGAAACCGCCGGGGGCATTGACGGCGGTCCTGAGCACGTCGGCGATCTTCTCGAACAGCGGCACGGCCACGTCGATCTCGATCTGGGAGAGCGCGCGCGGCTGCGGCTCTTCGATGCCGGCGGGCTCGGCGCCGAGCAGCGCCTCCACCAGAGCGATGATGATCGGGCTGTCGCAGCCGATCTGAAAGTCCGTGCACCAGTTACGCAGCGAAACCTCGCTGATGAGCACGCCGGTGCCCATCGACGCGATCAATTCGCGGCGCATGCCGGTCCGATGGCCGGCATAGCCGATGGTTATGTCGAGACCCGTCTCCGCTCGGCAGATATCCGGCAGGAATTCGCCGAAGACCTGGCCGAGTTCGAGGGCCAATCGGCCGATCACCCGGTCGTCGCCGAGCGCGCCGGTCATGCGCGCCAGAAGTTTACGGTCGAATGCGTGAACGTTGGAGGTCATCAGATCAAGCCGCCTTGCTTTCGCCGCCGCCACCGGGGTTCATCATTTCCTGCTCGACTGCGTCGATCGACGGACGCTCGTAGGCCGAGATGGTCTTGCGGCCATATTCGAGAGCAACCTGCGGAACCGAACCGTTCATGTAGGCAAGCAGCGTCTGCTTGACGATGATGTAGAGGCGGTTCTGCTTTTCGCGCACCGATTTGACGTTGGCGACCAGCGGCGCGACGATCGAATAGGAGAGAAACACGCCGAGCAGGGTGCCGACGAGGGCGGCCGCGATCTTGGCGCCCAGAACTTCCGGCGCCTCGCTGATAGCACCCATCGCCTTGATGACGCCGAGAACGGCTGCGACGATACCGATCGCCGGGAAGGCGTCGCCCATCGTGTTCAGCGCGTGATAGCACTTCATCTTGTCGTGGGTGATGGTCTGGATTTCCTCGTCCATCAGCGCTTCGATCTCGTGCGAACGGGCGTTGCCGATGATGATCAGGCGCACGTAATCGCAGATGAAAGCGGTCAGTTCCTTGTTCTTCAGAACCGTCGGGGCCGACTGGAAGATCGAAGATTCCTCGGGGTTGTCGATGTGGCTTTCGATCTCGTTGCGCGACTTTGTGCGCAGGTCGCGCATCAGCGAATAGAGAACGCCGAGCGTGTCGAGATATTCGCGCTCTTTCGGCACCTTGTGGCGAAAGGCTTCGCCGAGCGCCTTGCCGGTATCCTTCACCACCTTCATGGAGTTGGCCATGATGAAACCGCCGACGCCGGCGCCACCGATGATCAACAGTTCGAAGGGCTGGTTGAGGACTTCCATGTGGCCGCCCATCGCCAGATAGCCGCCGAGGATACAGCCGAACGTCACAAGAAGCCCGATGATGATATTCATTTTCGATACCTGCCGCGATCTTATTTTCCGCTAACGGGATACGGTTTCATCCTTGCGTGAGGCTGGCCGGTCCTGGCGACAAGGCCACCTGGCGGAACAGGTTCGCGCAAGGCTGTCCGGTCAGGATTTGTCAGGGCAGGCTCAGGGGCTGCCTGTCTCATTCCGGCAGGGGCGGAGCGATCGTGACCACGACCTATACGAGCTACAAGCTGATTACGGCCGACTTGACGAAGTCGCTGGCCCGCGTTGCCGAGCAGCCGGATGTGGCGCGCGAGACCGCGTACTATCTGTCGAAGATCGGCGACGTCAAAACGATCGACGACTTCTTTGCCGATACCCGCCTCTACAATTACGCGATGAAGGCGCATGGCCTGGAAGACATGGCCTATGCCAAGGCCTTCATGCGCAAGGTGCTGACCGAAGGCGTCGACAACGAAGATGCCTTTGCCAACAAGCTGACCGACAACCGTTACAAGCAGCTCGTCGAATCGCTGAATTTTGCCGCCCACGGCGCGGCCGCCACATCCTTCGACCGTGCGCAGAAGGGCGTCGCAGAAAAATACACGCGCCAGACCTTGGAACAGGACGCAGGCGAAGAGAATGCCGGCGTCAGGCTTGCCCTTTATTTTTCGCGCATGGCGCCGACGATCAACAGCGGCTACGCCATCATCGCCGATGAGGCGATTGCCCAGGTGGTGCGCACGGCGCTGCAGCTGCCCGACGAATTCGCAGCGACCAATGTCGATCGCCAGGCCGAAACCTATGAACAGGCGCTCGATTTCAAGGACTTCCAGGATCCGACCAAGGTAGCCGAGTTTCTCGACCGGTTCACCGCGCTCTGGGAAACCAAAAATTCAACGGACGGTTATGATCCGCTCGCGGTCTTCGGCTCATCGAGCGGCTACGGCATTTCTTCCGATCTTCTCCTGTCCATCAACAGCTTGAAACTCGGGGGAAACTGAGCGTGCAAACCGGTCTTTACGTCGCGATTTCGTCGCAGATGGCGCTTGAAAAGCGCCTCAATACGCTTGCCGACAACATCGCGAACGCCAACACCGTCGGCTTCCGCGGCACCGAGGTGAAGTTCAACGAGATGCTCGGCGACACGAAGCCGACCAAGGTTGCCTACGTCAACAAGGGCGAGGAGTTCCTGAACACCAGCAACGGTTCGCTGACGCGCACCGGCTCGGCGCTCGACTTCGCCGTCAAGGGCGATGCTTGGTTCCAGATCGAGACGCCCGCCGGCCCGGCGCTGACGCGCGACGGGCGGTTCACGCTGACGGATACCGGCGAACTCGTCACCATTCGCGGCTATCCGGTTCTCGACGCCGGCGGCGCGCCGATCCAGCTCAACGGCAACGGCGGCGACATCACCGTCGGCGCCGATGGTGCGCTTCACCAGAACGGTGTCGCGGTCGCCTCGCTCGGCCTTTACGAGGCCGATTTCAGCAAGGGTTTCATCCGTCTCGACAACAGCGCCGTTCAGCCGGCGGCACAGGTCGAGCCGGTCGTCGACCGTTTCGATGTCGGCGTCATGCAGGGCTTCCTCGAGGAGTCCAACGTCAATGCCATTCAGGAAATGTCGCAGCTGATCATGGTCACCCGCGCCTTCGACAACATCACCGCCCTGCTGCGCGACAGCGAAGGATCGCTCGAAGAAGCGGTCAAGACGCTTGGCGGCAGCCGCTAATCTGTGACGGACATCGGCATGCAAAGCGAAGGCCAGAAAACGAGCACAGGATCGACATCTCTGGCGGCACTTGCCGGCCTGGTCGAACGCTATGCCAAACCCGAATTCTCGATCGCGCCCGGCGGTCACGTCCAGACGATCTCGCCTGGCCACTATACGGTGACTGGCCTGTCGCGGCATGTCCGGCTCGGCGATTTCGTCGCCCACAAGAGCGTCACCGGAACCCATCTCGGCGAGGTCGTTCGGGTCGAGCCGGAGCGGGTGGTCGTCTGCCCGATCGAGCCCGGCGATCCGATCGGCATCCACGACACGGTCATTCGCAAGGGCGCCTTCCGTGTCGCGCCGACCGACCAATGGTGTGGCCGCGCGATCAATGCGCTCGGCGAGCCGATCGATGGTCTCGGACCTCTCCAGCAGGGCGACGTGCGCCGCTCGATCACCAACACCGCGCCGCCGTCGATGACGCGCAAGCGAGTCGAGAAGGGCTTCCTGACCGGCGTGCGCGCGATCGACATTTTTTCGCCGCTCTGCCTTGGCCAGCGTCTCGGTATCTTTGCCGGTTCGGGCGTCGGTAAGTCGACGCTGCTCTCCATGCTGGCGCGCGCCGAAGCCTTCGACAAGGTGGTGATCGCGCTGGTCGGCGAACGTGGCCGTGAAGTGCGCGAATTCATCGAGGATACGCTGGGCGATAATCTGGCGAAGTCCGTCGCGGTCGTCGCGACCAGCGACGAAAGCCCGATGCTGCGCAAGATGGCGCCGCTGACCGCCGTCACCATCGCCGAGCATTATCGTGACAACGGCGACAATGTTCTTCTGATCGTCGATAGCGTCACCCGCTTCGCCCACGCGATCCGCGAGGTCGCAACCGCGTCCGGCGAGCCGCCGATCGCGCGCGGCTATCCGGCCTCTGTCTTCACCGAACTGCCGCGCCTTCTGGAGCGCGCCGGCCCCGGCACCGAAGGCGCCGGCACGATCACGGCGATCATCTCCATCCTCGTCGACGGCGACAACCACAACGATCCGGTCGCCGACTCGACGCGCGGTATCCTCGATGGGCACATCGTGCTCGAGCGCAGTCTTGCGGAGGAGGGGCGGTATCCGCCGATCAATCCGCTCGCCTCTATCTCGCGCCTGGCGCGCAAGGCCTGGACCCCCGACCAGGAGAAGCTGGTCTCACGCCTGAAGGCGCTGATCCACCGCTTCGAAGAGACCCGCGACCTTCGCCTGATCGGCGGCTATCGCCCGGGTGGCGATCCGGATCTCGACATGGCGATCAAGCAGGTGCCGGTCATCTACGAGGTACTGACGCAGACCGCCGGTGAGCGCCCGGCACAGGATGCCTTTTCCGATCTCGCCAACGCGCTGAAGGCGGCGGCGATGGGCAATCAGCCGGGTGCGAGAGCGAGGTGATGACCATGACCGATTATGATGCGGACGAGATGGTGCATCAGCGCAAGCGCAGCCGCATGCCGATGACCGACAAGTTCCTGGCAGCGACCGGCGTGGCGCTTGCCGCTTTCGCGACCTTCTTTCCCTGGTATGCCTTCTTCCACCAGGACAAGTTCACCATGCCGCCTTTGTGGCAGGGCTCGACCCGTGATCTGCCGGAACGCGCCGCGCGCAACGTCGTCTCGGTTTCTCCGCTCGCCATGCCCGACGCGGACGGCGACACCGTGGCCGCCATCGACCAGTTGACGACGGCGACCGTGCCGGGCATCGGCGCTGGTCCGGGACCGGAAGGTACGGCTGCCGAAGAGGGGCTGTCGCAGCCCTTTCCCGGCAAGTCCGGCTTCAAGCTGATGCATGTCGCCAACGGCCGGGCGCTGATCGAGGATGCCAGCGGCATGTATATCGTGCGCATCGGCTCGGTTCTGCCCGACAACACGCGTCTTGCCACGCTCGAGCAGCGGGATGGCCACTGGGTGATGATCACCTCGTCCGGCGAAATGTACCAGGCCAACTGACGTAGACCCGCATTCCTTGCCCGTGACCGCCGCGCCATCTCTGACGGATGACGCGGCTTTCCGTCTTTTGCAGGCAATCTCCGGCAGCAGAGGCCCCGATCCCTCGGGCATCGCTTTCCGACGAAAGTCCCACGCAAGATTACCGGCCTAGGTTCGCATCACCAAGCATGGAGCTTTTGATGCAACCGATTCAGCTTTTCGAACTCGCGTCCCGGCAGGCCCAGTGGCTGACCGTTCGCCAGAACGTGGTGGCCGGCAACATCGCCAATGCGAACACGCCGCACTACAAGGCCAAGGACGTCAAGCCGTTCGAAAGCGTGCTGCAGGACGCCGGCATCCAGATGGCGGCGACCAACAAGATGCACTTCACGGACGGCCTCGCAGCCTCTCAGGTGGCTGAAGTCGGCATGGTCGACGGTGTGCAGATCCAGCAATCCGGCAACAGCGTCGCGATCGAGCAGGAAATGATGAAGACCGGCGAAATCAAGCGCGACTACGAGCTCTCCGCCGGCCTTGTGAAGGCCTTTCACCGAATGATGCTAATGGCGGTACGGAAGTAAGAACCATGGATCCATTGACCTCGGCCCTCAAGGTATCGGCCTCCGGCCTGCAGGCGGAATCGACCCGCCTGCGCATCGTCTCCGAAAACATCGCCAATGCCCGCTCCACCGGCGATACGCCGGGCGCGGATCCCTATCGCCGCAAGACCATCAGCTTTGCTGCCGAAGTGGACCGCGCAAGCGGCGCCTCGCTGGTCGAGATCGAGCGGCAGGGCACGGACGATTCGGATTTCAACATCGAGTTCGATCCGGGCAATCCGGCCGCCAACGAAAAGGGCATGGTCAAGCTGCCGAACGTCAACATCCTGGTGGAGATGGCGGATATGCGCGAAGCCAACCGCGCCTATGAGGCGAACCTCCAGACCATCAAGCAGTCCCGCGACCTGATTTCCCAGACAATCGACCTGTTGAGAGCCTCGCAATAATGATCGATGCAGTTAAATCCCTCGGCGCCTTCTCGGTCACCAAAGAGACCGACGGCACCCACTCCACGTCATCCTCGTCGTCGATCTTCGGCATGCCGGCCGCCACCCAGGGCGTGCCGCAGGGGCAGAGCTTCGCTTCGGTTCTCGGCGACATGGCAAGCGACGCCATCGGCGCCATGAAGAAGGCCGAAGGCATGTCACTCGACGGCATTCGCGGCCAGGCAAACACCCGTGAGGTCGTCGATGCGGTGATGAGCGCCGAACAGTCGCTGCAGACCGCGATTGCGATCCGCGACAAGGTGGTCACCGCCTACCTCGAAATCGCGCGCATGCAGATCTGAAGGAACGAGACATGAAGGCCCTTTCCATTGCCGCCACCGGCATGAACGCCCAGCAGCTGAACCTCGAAGTCATCGCGAACAACATCGCGAACATCAACACGACGGGTTACAAGCGTGCGCGCGCCGAGTTCTCCGATCTGCTTTATCAAACCGAACGCGCCCAAGGCGTGCCGAACCGCTCCAACCAGGCGATCGTTCCGGAAGGCGCGATCATCGGTCTCGGCGTGCAGACGGCGGCCGTACGCAACCTTCACATCCAGGGCAGCATGGTTTCGACCGGCAACGAGTACGACCTGGCGCTGATCGGTCGCGGCTGGTTCCAGGTCGAGACGCCCGATGGCGAGACGGTCTATACCCGTGCCGGCGCCTTCAACAAGAATGCGCAAGGCCAGCTCGTGACGATCGACGGCTACACCGTTGTTCCGGGCATCACCGTTCCGCAGGACGCGACCGACATCGTCTTCACGAGCTCCGGCCAGGTGATGGTGCGCATCGGCAACGACCCCGCCATGCAGGAAATCGGCCAGCTGACGATCGCCAACTTCGTCAACGAGGCGGGCCTCGAGCCGCAGGGCGAAAACCTCTTCAAACAGACGCCGGCCTCCGGCGACGCGATCGTCGGTACGCCTGCCGATCCGGGCTTCGCGCAGATCAAGCAGAAGTATCTCGAAGCGTCCAACGTCGATCCGGTCAAGGAAATCACCGACCTGATCTCTGCGCAGCGCGCCTACGAGATGAACTCCAAGATCATTCAGGCCGCCGATGAAATGGCGGCCACGGTGAGCAAGAACCTCAGGTAACGAAAGAGGGGGCAAACATGACGTTTCGCCGATCCGCAGACATCAAGGCTTCGAAGGCCGGCCGCGCCAGCGCGCGGCGGCTGGTGGCTGGCGCGCTCTTCGCCGCCGCTTTCCTGTTGCCTTCGGCAGGTTATGCGGAACGGCTGACGGCGGTGATCCCCACGCAGACCATCTATCCGGGCGAAACCGTCGATGCGAGCCGCGTCGAAGTCGTCGACGTCACCAACCCTGATCTCGCCGACGGCTACATCAGAACCCTGGGCGAGATCGACGGCAAGGTCACCAAGCGCACGCTTCTTCCCGGCCGGGTGATCCTCGCGAGCGCGCTTCGCGAGCAATATGCCGTCGAGCGCGGTTCGACCGTGCGCCTCGTCTTCAGCAATGGCGGCCTGACCATCAGCGCTGCCGGATCGCCGCTCCAGGACGCCGCCGTCGGCGAACTGATCCGGGCGCGCAACATCGATACCGGCGTCATCGTTTCCGGAACGGTGATGGCCGACGGCACTGTCCATGTGGTGGCGAAATGAAAATGCTTGCATGCAAATGGTTCCTGTCGCTGGCCGTCGCGTTCTCCATGGCGCTGACGCCCGCCTTCGGCGCATCCAGGATCAAGGACGTCGCCTCGCTTCAGGCGGGCCGTGACAACCAGCTTATCGGATACGGCCTCGTCGTCGGCCTGCAGGGCACGGGCGACAGCCTGCGCTCGTCGCCGTTCACCGACCAGTCGATCCGCGCGATGCTGCAAAATCTCGGCATCTCCACCCAGGGCGGCGAGTCCCGGACGCGCAACGTCGCGGCCGTGCTGGTGACGGCGAACCTGCCGCCTTTCGCCAGCCCCGGCAGCCGCGTCGACGTGACCGTAGGCTCGCTCGGCGACAGCACGTCGCTGCGCGGCGGCACGCTGGTCATGACCTCGCTTTCGGGTGCGGACGGCCAGATCTATGCGGTCGCGCAAGGCTCCGTCGTCGTCACCGGCTTCAACGCGCAGGGCGACGCCGCAACCCTCAACCAGGGCGTCACGACGTCCGGTCGCGTGCCGAACGGCGCCATCATCGAGCGTGAGCTGCCGTCGAAGTTCAAGGACGGCTTCAACCTCGTGCTGCAGCTGCGCAATCCTGATTTCTCGACCGCCGTCGGCATGGCCGCAGCGATCAACAAATACGCGGCCCAGCAATATGGCGGCCGCATTGCGGAAGCGCGCGACAGCCAGGCCGTTCTCGTCGAAAAGCCCAAGATGGCGGACCTCGCGCGGCTGATGGCCGACATCGAAAACATCGTCATCGAGACCGACGTGCCTGCGCGCGTCGTCATCAACGAACGCACCGGCACGATCGTCATCGGCCAGGATGTCCGGGTCAACGAGGTGGCGGTCAGCTACGGAACATTGACCGTGGAAGTCAGCGAGACGCCGACAGTGGTGCAGCCGCTGCCCTTCTCGCGTGGGCAGACGGCGATGGAACCGAACACGACGATCAACGCGCAGTCCGACGGCGGCACGGTGGCGATCCTCAACGGTTCGAGCCTTCGCTCGCTCGTCGCCGGCCTCAACAACATCGGCGTCAAGCCGGACGGCATCATCGCCATCCTGCAGAGCATCAAGACGGCCGGTGCCCTCCAGGCGGAGCTCGTGCTGCAATGATCGCAAACGACAATCATTCTCTCGGCCGGACCCGCAGGCTGCTGCTCGCTGCGGCGGCTGTCGCGTCCATGCTTTCGATGCCGGGCGCCTTTGCCCAGGACGTCACGGCGCCGCCCGCAAGCGACGCGACCCAGAACGAGATCCAGCAGTTCTGCACCAACATCGCCGACGCCGCGCGCGACCAGCGTTATGTGCTGCAGCGCAAGGATCTCGAAACGCTGCAGGCAAGCATCGACGAGCGCATCGCCACGCTCGAAAAGCGCCGCGAGGAATACGAAGACTGGCTGAACCGCCGCAACGATTTCCTGAAACAGGCGGAACTCAACCTCGTCGGCATCTACAAGACGATGAAGCCGGACGCAGCCGCCGGCAAGCTTGAGATGGTGAGGCCCGAGATTGCCGCCGCCATCGTCATGCAGCTGCCACCGCGCCAGTCATCGCTGATCCTGAGCGAAATGAGCGATGAGAAGGCGGCGATCCTTACCAACATCATCTCGAGCGCCAGCGACCCGAACACCTCGAAGGAACCATCATGAAAACGCGTCTAACGGCTATACTGACCGGGGCCGCCCTCCTTGCGGGATGTCAGAATCAAGCGCTCAACGAAATCGGTCGCGCGCCGTCGATGAGCCCGATCGGCAGCGGTCTGCAATATTCGCAGACGCCGCAGCTCGCCATGTATCCGAAGCAGCCGCGCCAGATGGTGAATGGCTATTCGTTGTGGAACGACCAGCAGGCAGCGCTCTTCAAGGACGCGCGCGCGATCAATGTCGGCGATATCCTGACGGTCGACATCAAGATCAACGAAGGCGCAACCTTCGACAACAAGACGGACCGTAGCCGCAAGAACTCGAGTGGCTTCAACGTCGGCGCCAGCGGCAAGTCTCAGACGAGCGATTTCGGCTGGTCCGGCGACCTGAAATACGGCTCGAATACCAAGACCGAAGGTGACGGCACGACGGAGCGTTCGGAAAAGCTGCGGGTGCTCGTTGCTGCCGTTGTCACCGGCGTTCTCGAAAACGGCAACCTGTTGATCAGCGGTTCGCAGGAAGTGCGCGTCAACCACGAGCTGCGCATCCTGAACGTCGCCGGTATCGTCCGGCCGCGGGACGTCGATGCCGACAACGTCATCTCCTACGACCGCATCGCCGAGGCGCGCATCTCCTATGGCGGCCGTGGTCGCCTGACAGAAGTGCAGCAGCCGCCCTACGGCCAGCAGTTCATGGATCTATTTTCGCCGATCTGATCGGCAGGGAACGGCAAGATGGAAGAACTCGATTCCAACGCTCCGAAGCCGCCGTCGAAGGTGCTGACCATCGCGGCCATCGCCGTGCTGACGCTGCTTGCCGGCGGCGGCGGCTGGCTGGTGGGCGGCCTGCTCGCACCACCGCCTCCGAAGGAGCAGGTGGAAGCGACCAAGGAGCCGGCCGCCAATGCGACCGGCGAAGAAGGCCTGCCGAAGGTAGCGACCGAAGCGAACGGCGTCGTCCAGCTCGACCCGATCACCACCAACCTTGCCTATCCCTCTGAAAACTGGATCCGCCTGGAAGTGGCGCTGCAGTTCGACGGCGTGCCTGACCCCAAAGTCGCCGAGCAGATCCACCAGGATATCGCCGCCTATCTGAAAACCGTTTCCCTGCAACAAATCCAGGGACCACGCGGCTTTCAATATCTCCGGGATGACATCCAGGAGCGGGTTGACCTGCGCTCCGATGGGCGCGTAACCAATGTGATGTTCAGAACCTTCGTCATCCAATGATTCGATAAATGGTCCGGCTAGTCGCCTTTATAGTTGCCATGATGGCGATGTCCGGTATTGCCGGCGCCCAGAGCTTCCCCTCTGATATCCTGAATACGCCTATCGACGGCTCTGCCGCCTCGTGGATCATCCGCACCTTCGGTCTTCTGACCGTGCTGTCGGTGGCCCCCGGCATCCTGATCATGGTCACCAGCTTTCCGCGCTTCGTGATTGCCTTCGCGATCCTGCGCACCGGCATGGGCCTGGCGACCACGCCATCCAACATGATCATGGTTTCGCTGGCGCTGTTCATGACCTTCTATGTCATGGGGCCGACCTTCGATCGCGCCTGGCGGGACGGCATCGACCCGCTGATGAAGAACCAGATCACCGAGGCGGAGGCGATCCCCCGGATTACCGAGCCTTTCCGCGACTTCATGCTCGCCAACACGCGCGACAAGGACCTGCAGCTCTTCATCGACATCGCCAAGGAAAAGGGCCAGACGGTCGTCGTCGACGACAAGGTCGATCTGCGCGCGGTCGTGCCGGCCTTCATGATCTCGGAAATTCGCCGCGGCTTCGAAATCGGCTTCCTGATCATGCTGCCGTTCCTGGTGATCGATCTGATCGTTGCTACCATCACCATGGCCATGGGTATGATGATGCTGCCGCCGACGGCAATCTCGCTGCCGTTCAAGATTCTCTTCTTCGTCTTGATTGACGGCTGGAACCTCCTCGTCGGCAGTCTGGTGCGCTCCTTCAGTTAGAGCTGTCGCACGGACAGTGCGCGGCGCGCTGGCGACGGCGACAAATCAAAAGCTCAAAGAGAAGACGCGCATCCCGAAAACCGCGATGCGCTTGCCCTCGGCGCATGGCGCTCCGGATCATCCGCGCCATCGGGCTTTGCGATCCTCGAAACGGGACAACAAAAAGGCAGCGCCGCGGCGCTGCCTTTTGTCTTTCAGGGATGATCGCCGTTCAGCGTTCGAACGACCCGATGCGCGGCGGCAATGCCGGAACGTCGATGTGATCAGGTGCCAGTCCGCGCTTGGCGCGGTCGGCCATCATTTCGTAGCCCGTTTCCAGGTGCTGGCAGAAACGCTCCGCATCGAATAGCGGCATCCGGAACCGGTTCTCGTCCAGCCTCTTTCGATAGTCGGCGATCTTGTCACGGTTGTTGTAGAGCGCGACAGCTTCCTTGACGTAGTCCTCCGGCCCCGTGGCCACGAGTTCCGGCACGCCGATGGCGTTCAGCAGGCTCTCGCTCACGCGTGAAGCGAAGTTCGTGCCCTTGAAGGACAGCACCGGCAGGCCTGCCCAAAGCTGTTCGGATGTGGTCGTGTGGCCGTTGTAGGGATAGGTGTCGAGGCCGAGATCGGCGAGCGGAACGCGGTCGACGTGGTTCTGGTAGGCGAACTTGCCGCAGATGACGATGCGCTTGGTATCGACGCCGGCGCTTTTGAACTTGGCCAGCAGATTTGTGCGTGCATCCGCCCTGTCGCACAGCACCCACAGCAGGCTTCCGGGCGTCTGGCGAAGGATGTCGATCCAGAGATTGACCGTCTGAAGCGAAATCTTGCGATTTGCGTTGAAGGAGGCAAATACGAATGCATCCTCGGGAAGGCCGACATCCTTGCGCGACATCGCCCGGGGCCGGGCGCGCTCGTAGGGATCGTTGGGCTGGTAGGTCTCCGGCAGGCGGCAGTATTTTTCATAATAATGCGCCTTGCTGCTGTCCGGAAGCACACAAGGGTCGCCGATGATGTAGTCGAGATCGACGTTGACGGTGGTTCCAGGGAAGCCCAGCCAGCCCACCTGCACGGGAGCTGCGGCCCGGTTGAAGATGGAGACTCGGCTCTCTAGCGTATGCCCCTTCAGGTCGACGAGAATGTCGATGTTTTCCTGGCGAATCACATGCGCAGCTTCGTCGTCGGAGAGGTCGCCGATCTCGACGATCCTGCCCCATCTTGCGCGTATGTCCTGGTCGCGCGCCGCAAGCGCGCTCTTGGTATGGCAGAAGAGGGTGACGTCGAAGCGCGTCTTGTCGTGCGCCATCAACACCGCCTTCAGCAGCTTCATCGTCGCATGGTCGTCCCAGAAGTCGGCGGAAACATAACCGATGCGAATGCGCTCGCCCCAGCGGTGCGGCGCGGCGCGGCGTACTTCCGTCAGGCTGCTCGGGAACGGGTTGAGCTGTGCGCCGGCAACCCGGTTGAAGCTTTCGTCGCCACACCAGGTCGCATGATAGTAGGGCGCTTCAGCTGCAAGAATTTCGGTCTGCCCGGCTTTCAGTGCCCGTTGGATGTCGCGTTCGTGCTTCTCGACCTCGGCATAGTCGTTGGCCTCACGCGCATAGACGAGATGGGCCGACCGCAGCGTGGTGTTCTTCGGGTTGTTGCGGAAGAGATTGGCGAGCGCGTCACGATCTTGCAGGTCGTTGATTTCGGCGGTCAACAGCTTGAAGGCAAGCGCATTGTGCAGACGGTTGGTGCTCAGGGTCAGCGGAGCCTTGAAAAGCCCCAGGATTTCCTTTTCGCCGCGCTTGAGGAAGATCGAGGCGATGATGAAGGCGATCTCGGCATCTGTCTTGGCCTTCTCCAGAAGCGGCAGTCCGATGCTCAGTGCCTCGTCCTCCTGCCCGTTCGCGAAGTAGAGTTTCATGGCGTCGGTGAGGTAATCTTCCGCCCGCGAGCCGCCGGCTTCACCGGCGAGCTGGTAGGCACGGGCCGCCTCGGCCTTGAAACCGAGTTTCACGAGGACCTTCGCCAGAAGCACATAGGTCTTGGTGTCGCGGTTGATCTCCATCAGCACATTCAGCTGGTTGAGCGCGTCCGTGTACTGCCCCTTCTGGTATTGCCGGGAGGCGGTCGAAAAGATGGCTTGGGCGTTCACTAAGAGCTCCGTCGAAGAGGCGCGGCGACCGGCGCCGGCTTGCTAGTCCTTGTTCGAAGCCGAGTTTACCCGGGGGAGCTTGCCTCAGGCAGGAGCGAACCACCGTCCGACACATCTTTGCTGGCGGCAGCGGGGCTGTGATCTCTGCATCCGTGGCAGCATTAAAGTCTTGTTAAGTATAAGTTATCTCGGCCCAAGCTGCCTTGGGCATTTAATCAATTCGCAAGCTTTGCACGCGATAGTCCCTTTCACATGACGGGTTTGGTTTCTTCCGAGATAGTTGGAACCGAGTGGCATGAAGCCGATCCGCCATCACCGGGAAGTCCGGTATGTCCCCTAAATCGTCTAAAGTAATCAAGGGACACTCTAATGACGAGCATCATCACCAATTCTTCCGCCATGGGCGCACTCGCCACCCTGCGTTCGATCAACTCCTCGATGGAAACCACCCAGGAGCG